>NZ_LFJB01000065.1:0-66516 GCF_006658625.1 Bradyrhizobium sp. UNPF46 | reverse complement strand
AATCAGAACCGAAGCTCTAGATTCTTGTTTTGACGCGTTTTCTTCACGCGAACCGGTGTCCACTTCGCTCGAAAACGCTCTAGCGGTCGCACGGTCAGCGAAGCGCGATGCCGGGTCTCGCCTCGCGCCGCGCTACTTGGGGGCGGTCAACTTTTCCCAGGGACGTTTGCCGCTGGCATCTCTGTCCCATGGACGCGCGGTCGGCGCGTTCCTTTCCTCGACGGCCGCCTTGGCGCGATCTGCCTGTACCTGCTCGCGATCCGTCAGCAATGGCTTGGGTTGCGCTTCGGACGTCTGTGCAGCGACTGGACTTATGGCGAGCAGCGCTGCGATGAGAAACTTTGTCATCCCCGGCTCTAGCACGTGCGAGGCAGGACGTCCGATTTAGTTTCCGGCGCCTGCTGTTCCATCACGCCCGCGCGTCAGCCGGAGCCCGCTGCTTCAGCAGCCGGGCGCAGACAAAGCCGAGTACCACCATGATCCCCGCGCTTGCGACCAGGGTCGGCATCTTGCCGGCATGCTGGAGCCCGAAACCATAGGCGAGCGGCCCCACGGTCTGCCCCATGAAGAAGAAGAACGAATGCAGCGACAGCGCGGTGGCGCGCGCTTCGACCGAGAGCTCGCTGGCGAAGACCTGCAGGCAGCCATGGGCGATGTAGAAGCCCCAGCCCATCACGATGAGATTGAGGGCCTGCACCTCCCAGCGCGGCCCGAACGCGACGGCAACGAGCTGCGAGGCAACCAGCGTCATGCCCACGATCATCATGCCCTTGACGCCGAGCCACGGCAGCAGCCGCGACACCGTCAGCGTGTAGAACAGGCCGCCGACCGCAAAACCCGCAATGACCAGGCCGGCGATCGACAACGATGTCTGGCCGAGCTCGAACAGGAACGATGCGATGTAGGGAAACAGGCCGAGCACGCAGCAGCCTTCGATGAACACCGCGGAGTAGCAGACATAGGCGTTCGGGTTGGTGAAGATGGTGCGATAGCCCGCCCTCAGCGCCGACAGGCTCGTCTTCGGGGGATGCTTGACCCTGGCGCCGCGAAAGCCGGCGGCGACCGCGATCGAGGCGATGATCACCAGCCCGCCGAGCACCGCCAGCACGCCGCGCCAGCCGAGGAAATCGCCGATCAGGCCGGAGGCCGAGGCACCGAGCAGATTGCCCGTCATGGCGCCGGCAAGCGTGCGGCTGATCGCAACCTGGCGTTTCTCGGGGCCGACGAGATCGCTGGTCAGGCTGAGCGCCACCGGAAACACGCCGCCCGAGCCGATGCCGGCGAGAATGCGGGTCGCAAACAGAACCGAGAACGAGGTCGAAAATGCGCCGAGGATGTTGGCGAGGCCGAGCAGCGCCAGGCAGCCGATCATCAGCCGCGTCTTGCCGAACAGATCGGCGGCAGCGCCGATGATCGGCTGGATGATCGAGAAGGTGAAGGCGAACACCGCGGCAAAGCCTGCGGCGGTCGCGATGCTGACGCCGAAATCCTCGGCGACATGCGGTAGCACCGGATCGAGCGCCCGCGCCGACAGGGCCGCGGCAAAGCTTGCGCCCGAGATGACGTAGAGCGCCGTCGGCAAGCCGTGGTCGTGCGGCCGCGCCTCGCTCTTCTGCATCAGCGCGGGTTCTTTGCCAGCGCGTCGAACGCCATCAACCTGGCGATCAGCCCTTCGAACTCGCGCAGCGGCACCATGTTGGGTCCGTCCGAAGGCGCGCGGTCGGGATCGGGGTGGGTCTCGATGAAGACGCCGGCAACGCCGACGGCAACCGCCGCGCGTGCGAGCACCGGCACGAATTCGCGCTCACCGCCCGACGAGGCACCCTTCCCGCCCGGCTGCTGCACCGAATGGGTGGCATCGAAGATCACGGGCGCACCGGTGGTGCGTGCCAGGATCGGCAGCGCGCGCATGTCGGAGACCAGCGTGTTGTAGCCGAACGACACGCCGCGCTCGGTGACCAGCACGTTGGGATTGTCAACGCTGGTGATCTTCGCGACGACATTGGTCATGTCCCACGGCGCGAGGAATTGTCCCTTCTTGACGTTGACGACCTTGCCGGTCGCAGCCGCCGCCAGCAGCAGATCGGTCTGCCGGCACAGGAAGGCCGGGATCTGCAGGACGTCCACGGCCTGCGCCACCTCGGCGCATTGCGTGGCCTCGTGCACGTCGGTCAGGACAGGCAGACCGAGCGAGGAGCGGATTTCGGCGAAGATCGGCAGCGACTGCGCAAGGCCCAAGCCGCGCGCCGCGGACGCGCTGGTGCGGTTGGCCTTGTCGAACGAAGTCTTGTAGACGAGGCCGATGTTCAGCCGCGCCGCGATCTCCTTCAGCGCGGAGGCGACCTCCAGCGCATGCTGGCGGCTTTCGAGCTGACATGGTCCGGCAATGATCGAGATCGGCAGATCGTTGCCGAACTTGACCTTTCCGATGGTGACGACCGGCGCCGCTGAATGCGAAGAGCTCAAGACAAATCCCTCGTTTCGGCGCGACCATAGCCGCCACGAGGGTCGGATCAACCCTATTCGGCCCAGGCCATCCGAATATCAGGGTTGCGCCGGGGCTGCCGGCGCCGCCCTTGCCGCGGCAGATTCCTACTTCACGGTCGAGAAGGCAGTCGGCGTCAGGATCTGGCTGACGATATTGCCGACGATCTGGCCGTCCGCTTCGCTCTCCGCGCGTGCTTTGATCCAGTCCGGATCGGTCATGAACTTGCCCCATTTCGTCTCGCGCTCGGCAAGCGACTCCCAGGCGAGGAAATAGGTCAGCTCCTGGTTGGATTCGCCGATCAGCGTGGTGAAGAAGCCGGCCTGCTTGATGCCGTGTTTCTCCCAGATCTTCAGCGTGGCGGTCTCGAACCGCTTCAACAGCGCCGGCAGGCGGCCGGGCACGCAGCGATAAACGCGCATTTCGTAGATCATTCATGTTCCTCCCTGAACAGGTCCGGCGGTTATAGCGGCTGCCCGCGAGGGTGTCTTGAGCCCGGACCGGCCGCCCCCCGCGGCGCTCCGCGCATGGCTTGCGCGTCCGGCGCCGCGCCGGACTCCCGCAATGCTGCCGCAATGATCGGGCCGCTACAAAGGCTCAGTCGCAGCCTGGGTGCCTGTCACATGCGGATTTTGCTGGTCGAGGATGAAGCGGAGATGGCCGGCGCCCTGGCCTCGGCGCTGAAGCGCTACGACATGGTGGTGGACCACGCCCCGACGCTGGCCGAGGCGGAGGAGGCCATCTCGGCCGACGTCCACGCCGCCGTCCTGCTCGACCGCCAGCTTCCTGACGGCGATGGCCTGGCCCTGATTCCAAAGCTCCGCGCGCGCGCCGACGGCGTGCCGATCATCGTCCTGACTGCGCGGGGCGAGCTCGCCGACCGCATCGCCGGGCTCGACAGCGGCGCCGACGATTATTTGGCCAAGCCGTTTGCAGTCGAGGAGCTGCTGGCGCGGCTGCGCGCCGTGCTGCGGCGGCCGGCGGGCCTCTCCCCCGACGTGACCCGCGCCGGCCGCCTCGCCTTCGACCTCAGTCATCGCGAGGCCAGTATCGACGGCGTGCCGTTCGAGCTGCCTCGCCGCGAGCTGCTGGTGCTCGAAGCGCTGGTCCGCCGCATGGGCCGGACCGTGCTGCGCTCGGCGCTGGAAGAGGCGGTCTATAATTTCGACGACGAGATCCAGTCCAACGCGCTCGACACGCATGTGTCGCGGCTGCGGCGGAAGCTTGCGGACGCCGACGCCGGCATCGAGATCCACGGCATTCGCGGAGTCGGCTACCTCCTGAAGAAGCTGCCATGAGCACGATCAGCGCGCACCACGATCCCTATTGCCTGCGCTCGCGCCTGAGCTGGCGCCTGCTGTCGCTCCAGGCCGCGCTGCTCCTTGCACTTGTCGCCGTCGTGGTCGGAGCGTTGTGCGCCTCCGGCTTCGTGCTCGCCGAGCGCGACGAGGACCGCGTCATCGACGTCGTCCAGCGCGCGCTCATGCGCGACGCACAAGGCGGACTGGCCCTGCGACGGACGGCCGAGCTGCAGCACTTGCGCAGCGAGACGCCCGACCTCTGGTTCCTCGTGCGCGACCGGCAGGGTCGCATCCTGAGCGAAGGCACCGTGCCGGCCGAATTCGCCGCGATCGGCAACGGCCTCGACCAGATCAGCCAGGCGCGGCTCGGCTGGCAGATGTTCGAGGACGATCCGCGCAAGCCGGCGGCACGGCTGAAGCGGGTCGACACCGATGCCGGCAATGTGCAGGTCATCACGGCGACGCAAGGACGTCTGACCGGCGCCAAGGCGCTGTTCATGACATCCCTTGCGTTCCTCGGCCTCGCCCTGCCCGGCCTGTTGCTGATGGGAACGGCGACGTTCATCGCGACGCCGATGATCGTGCGCCGCGCGTTCAGGGGGCTCGATAGCGCGGCGGACGAGGCGCGGCGCATCGATATCCATCAGCGCGGCGCGCGGCTGCCGGTAGAGCGCATCCCGCTGGAGGTCATGCCGCTGGTGACCGCGATCAACGACGCGCTGGCGCGGCTCGACCAGGGCTATGCCCGCCACAAGCGCTTCGTTGCGGATGCCGCGCACGAGCTTCGTACACCGATCGCGATCCTGAACACACGGCTGGAATCACTGGCCCCTGGGCCGGACAAGACCCGTCTCATGGAGGATGCCGCGCGGCTGGCGACGCTTGCCGAACAATTGCTCGATATCCAGCGGCTCGACCGCTGCGGCCATCCCTTCACGCGCGTCAATCTCGTCACCGTTGCGCAAGGCGTCGCCGCCGATCTCGCGCCGCTGGCGATCGCCGCGGGCTACGAGCTGGCGCTCGACGCGCCGGCGGCACCGATCGAGACGATGGGCGATGCGGCGGCGCTGGAGCGCGCGCTGACCAATCTCGTGCAGAATGCAATCCAGCACGGCCCGCGCCGCGGCACGATCGGGATTCGCGTCGGCAGGCCCGCGAGCATCGAGGTCGCGGACGAAGGCGCCGGCATTCCCGCCGATCAGCGCGAGCAGATCTTCGAGCCGTTCTACCGGCTGACGCCGCTCGATCGCGGCGCCGGCCTCGGCCTCAACATGGTGCGCGAGATCGTGCAGCTGCATGGCGGCCACGTTTCGGTCGCGGACGGACCGGAGGGCGGCGCCTGCTTCCGGATGACGCTGCCGGAAGTGCGGCAGAGCTGATTCAATTTGGTATTTGCGCCCCGTAGCGCAATGCTGTCGCAATGCGCTCCCGCGACACTGCATGCGCCGCGCCTCCAATTGAGGTGCAACCAAGATCCGGAGTGCGCATGCCCAACGATTTTCTTTCGTTCTTCCTGTCCTGGATGTCGTCCCCGCGGCGGGTCGGCGCGGTCGCACCATCGGGTGCGGCGCTCGCCGATCTCATCACGCGCGAGATCAGTGCAACCACGGGACCCATCCTCGAGCTCGGTCCCGGCACCGGCGCGTTCACCTACAAGCTGCTCAAACGCGGCGTCCGTCCGCAGGACCTCACGCTGATCGAATACGGCTCCGACTTCATGAAGCTCCTGCAGATGCGCTTTCCCGGCTCGCGCGTGCTGTGGATGGATGCAGGCCGGCTTGCGACCGAGCGGCTTTATGAGGGCGCGCCCGTCGGCGCGGTGGTGAGCGGCCTGCCGCTGCTGAACATGAGCAGGCGCAAGGTGATCTCGATCCTCAGCGGTGCGTTCAGCTATGTCCGCCCCGGCGGCGCCTTCTACCAGTTCACCTATGGCATGAGCTGCCCGGTGCCGCGGCCCGTGCTCGACCGGCTGGGCCTGCGCGCCAAGCTCGTGGACCGCGCCCTGCTCAACGTGCCGCCCGCCGCCGTCTACAGGCTGACGCGGCGGCCACAGATGAAGCTGATCACGGGATCGGTTGCGCCGGAGGTATCGACGCAAGCGAGGTGGGAGACCGAGCGCGACTGCAGCCTTGCGCCCTGAGGCAGAGCGCCGGCCCAGGTTGCGGTCCGACGAAGCCACGATACCATCGCGATTGACCCCGCGGCGCACAAATCGTATATACGAAAAAATGGCCGATTTCGATCCAGCGAAAGATGCGGCCAATGTCGCGAAGCACGGCATCTCGCTCGCGCGTTGGTCGGATATGGAGGTTCGAGCCATCGTCAGCGTCGAACCTTTTGACTACGGCGATCCGCGCTATCGGGCTTACGGGTTCATCGATGGCGTCGCGCATTGCCTGGTGTTCACCATTCGTGACGATCGATATCGACCAATCAGCCTGCGACGTGCCCATGCCAAGGAATTGAAACGCTATGTCCCGGAAAGCTAAGCGATCGACGATCGATCGGGAAAACCCCGAGTGGACGCGAGAGGATTTCGCGAAGGCGACCAAATTTCCGGCCGGCATCCGGCTGGGAGACATGAAGCCGAGTCAGCTCGCCTCCATGGTCGGCAAGCGCGGGCCGCAGAAGGCTCCGACCAAAATTCCAGTGTCGATCCGGCTCAGCCCCGAAGTCGTACAACACTTCAAGGCGAAGGGCCCTGGCTGGCAATCGAAGATCGACGCCGCGTTGCGCAAGATGGTCAAGAGAGCAAGTTGAGCTGGTTACACCAGCCGGCTCTGCACCATCGCCGCCTGGATGAACGAGGCGAACAGCGGGTGCGGCTCGAACGGCCGCGACTTCAGCTCGGGGTGGAACTGGACGCCGATGAACCAGGGATGATCCTCATACTCGACGATCTCAGGCAGCACGCCGTCGGGCGAGAGCCCGGAGAATTTCAAGCCGTGCTGCTCGAGGCGATCCTTGTAGGCGGTGTTGACCTCGTAGCGATGGCGGTGGCGTTCGGAAATCTCGGTCGCGCCGCCATAGACCTGCGAGACGCGGCTGCCGCGATTGAGCGCGGCGGGATAGGCACCGAGGCGCATGGTGCCGCCGAGGTCGCCGGCCTGCGAGCGTTTCTCGAGCTCGTTGCCGCGCAGCCATTCCGTCATCAGGCCGACCAGCGGCTCCTTGGTCGGGCCGAACTCGGTGGAGTTGGCGTCCTCGATGCCGACGAGGTTTCGCGCGGCCTCGATCACCGCCATCTGCATGCCGAAGCAGATGCCGAAATACGGCACGTCGCGTTCGCGCGCGAACTGCGCCGCCTTGATCTTGCCCTCCGCGCCGCGCTGGCCGAAGCCGCCCGGCACAAGGATGCCGTTGACGTGCTCGAGGAACGGCGCCGGATCTTCCTTCTCGAAGATCTCGCTCTCGATCCAGTCGAGATTGACCTTCACCTTGTTGGCGATGCCGCCGTGTGAGAGCGCCTCGATCAGCGACTTGTACGCATCCTTCATGCCGGTGTACTTGCCGACGATGGCGATGGTGACGTTGCCTTCGGGATTGCGGATGCGCTCGTTGATCTGGTGCCAGCTCTTGAGCACCGGCGGGATGCGCGATTCGATGCCGAAGGCGGCAAGCACTTCGTCGTCGAGGCCTGCCGCGTGATAGGCTTCAGGCACGGCATAGATGCTGTCGGCGTCGCGCGCCTCGATCACGGCGCTTTCGCGCACGTTGCAGAACAGGCCGAGCTTGCGTCGCTCCTCCTTCGGGATCTCGCGATCGGTGCGGCAGAGCAGGATGTCCGGCTGGATGCCGATCGAACGCAGCTCCTTCACCGAATGCTGCGTCGGCTTCGTCTTCAATTCGCCGGCGCTCGGAATGTAAGGCAGCAGCGTGAGGTGAATGTAGATGGCGTGATCGCGCGGCAGCTCGTTCTTGAGCTGGCGGATCGCCTCGAAGAACGGCAGGCCCTCGATGTCGCCGACGGTGCCGCCGATCTCGACCAGCACGAAATCGTAATCGTCGTTGCCGGAGAGGACGAATTCCTTGATGGCGTTGGTGACGTGCGGAACCACCTGGATGGTCGCACCGAGATAATCGCCGCGGCGCTCCTTGGAGATGATGTCCTGGTAGATGCGTCCCGTGGTGATGTTGTCCTGCTTGGTCGCAGGCCGGCCCGTGAAGCGCTCGTAGTGACCGAGATCGAGATCGGTCTCCGCGCCGTCATCGGTCACGAACACTTCGCCGTGCTGATACGGCGACATCGTTCCGGGATCGAGATTGAGATAGGGGTCGAGCTTGCGGAGGCGGACCTTGTAGCCCCGGGCCTGCAACAGCGCACCGAGTGCCGCTGAAGCCAGACCCTTGCCGAGCGAAGAAACCACGCCGCCGGTGATGAATATGTACCGCGCCATGGGACTTAACCTCTAATCCCTCGAATTCGATTCGCCAAAGCGATTCGTATTCCGCCCCAAAGATTTTGCGGGCCTGTGGGTGAGCCAAAACTAAGAGTGGTGACAGTGCCTTGATGGGGATCTTTGATGCAGGACGGTAGCGGCCGCCCTGCATGGCCCCCCTGCTTTATTGCGAGCGCGGCACCTGTGGGCCGGTCGGGGCCGGCGCCTGCTGCTGCTCGTCGGCCTTCTTCAGCGAATCCAGGATGCCGCCCGAGGTCGGCGGGGCGACCGGCGATCCGCCGGCCGGCTGGCCCTGCGACGCCGGCGTGCCGATGATCGACGACGGCGCACGGCTGTAGCCCGCGTGCCAGGACAGGAACATGCTGGTGAGGAAGAAGCCCGCCGCCAGGATCGCGGTGGTCCGCGTCAACAGATTCGCGGTGCCGCGGCTGGACATGAAACCCGCACCGCCGCCCATGCCGAGGCCGCCGCCTTCCGACTTCTGGAGCAGGACGGCGCCGATCATGACGGCGACGATCATGAGGTGGATGACGATGACAACGGTCTGCATGGTGCCCTTCCGTCACAAGCGGACGGCGCCTGACGGCGGCCGATCGCGCTTCGCGGGTTTTCCTGAAGTTGCGCGGTGTTACACGATCGGAGGGGGTATTGCCACCCCCGATCGGTCCCGAACCAAAGCTTTGGATTAGCTAGGGGCACCCCTTCGCGATCGCAAGGAAATCAGCCGCTTTCAGGCTGGCGCCGCCGACCAGGGCGCCGTTGACGTTCTTGACTGCCATCAGCTCGGCCGCGTTCGAGGGCTTGACCGAGCCGCCATAAAGGATGCGCATCCTGGCGCCATCGGCCTTGAACCTGGAGGTCAGGAGTTCCCGGATAAATCCATGGATTTGCTCGACATCCTGGGCGGTCGGGGTCAGGCCGGTGCCGATCGCCCAGACCGGCTCATAGGCCACGATCAGGTTGGCGGCGGTCGAGCTATCGGGCAGCGAGCCGGCAAGCTGGCCGCGTAGAATGTCCAGGGTCTGGCCGGCGTCGCGCTGGGCTTGGGTTTCGCCGATGCACACGATCGCCGTCGCCCCGGCACGCCAGGCAGCCTCCGCCTTCTGCCGGACCAGGGCATCGCCCTCGCCGTGGTCGGCGCGACGCTCGGAATGGCCGACGATGATGGCGCTCGCGCCCGCATCCGCCAGCATTTCGGCGGCGATATCGCCGGTATGGGCGCCGGAGGCCTTGGGATGGCAATCCTGGGCGCCTACCGCGACCTTCTTGCCGCGCGCCTTGTCGGCAAAGGCCGCGATCAGGGTCGCCGGCGGGCAGACCAGCAGATCGGCCTTGGCGGCCACATCTGCCGCGCCGCTGAGCATGGCGTCGAATTCGGCAGTCGAGCCCTTCAGCCCGTTCATTTTCCAATTGCCGGCGATCAGGGGGCGGATGGCGTCGGTCATGTCAATTTCCAGCAAAATGAGGTTTGCGCATGCGCTAGCAGAGGACCTGCTGCAGTTCCAGATTCTTGTTTTGACGCGTTTTCCGGCGCGAACCGGGGTCCACTTCGCTGGAAAACGCTTTGGGGCCTTTAACCGCAGCTCCCAGCGGTCGCCTGACCTGAGGTTGCGGGGGGAAAGCCGCCACTTTATGATGATTGATCAATTTGGTGACGCGCTTTTGCGGAATCTGCCTTAAGACGCGCTCCCGTTCCCCTCCTGACCAAAACAAGTTGGACCAAATGCTTCGAGGAATGCGCAAGGCCTCATCAAACTGGGTCGGCAAGACCATTATGGCGATCGTAATGGGCGTGCTGATCGTCAGTTTCGGCATTTGGGGAATCGCCGACATCTTCAAGGGCTTCGGGCAGTCGACGGTGGCCAAGATCGGCAGCACCGAGATTTCGCTGAACGAGTTCCGTCAGATCTACACCGACCGCCTGCAACAGATCAGCCGCCAGTTCGGCCGTCCGCTGACGCCCGACCAGGCGCGTGCCTTCGGCCTCGACCGCCAGGTGCTGCAGCAGACCATCGCGGAAGCCGCCCTCGACGAGGAGGCGCGCCGGCTCGGACTCGGCCAGTCCGACGACCAGATCCGCCAGGTCATCATGAACGACCCCAACTTCAAGGGCGTCGGCGGCAATTTCGATGCGAACCGCTTCCAGGCCATGATCCGCAATTTCGGCTATACCGAGCAGCGCTACGTCGCCGAGCAGCGCAAGGTGTCGCTGCGCCGGCAGATCACCGGCACGATCGGCGCCGGCCTCGAGCCGCCGAAAACCATGCTCGACGTGCTGACGCGCTTCCAGAACGAGCAGCGCACTATCGAATTCGTCAGGCTCGATGCCGCCCAGGCAGGCCAGATCGACGCGCCCTCGCCCGAAGCGCTCGCGGCCTATTTCGAGGATCACAAGGTCCAGTTCCGCGCGCCTGAATATCGCAAGATCTCCTTCGTCGTGGTCTCGCCGGAAGAGATCGGCAAGTGGAGCGAGGTGTCGGACGAGGACGCCAAGAAGGTGTTCGAGCAGCGCAAGGACCGGCTCGGCACGCCGGAGAAGCGCCAGATCCAGCAGATCGTCTTCCCAAACGCCGCTGAAGCGCAGGCCGCCCGGGAGCGTCTCGTCGGCGGCATGTCGTTCGAGGACCTCGGCAAGGAGCGTGGGCTCAGTGCCTCCGATGTCGACCTTGGCCTCGTCACCAAGTCTTCGCTGGATGCTGCGGTCGGCGAAGCCGCCTTCGCGCTTCCCGCCGGCGAGATCAGCCAGCCGATCCAGGGCGCGCTCGGCACGTCCATCGTCAAGGTCGACAAGATCGAGCCGGGCGCCGAGGCCGACTATGCGAAGCTTGCCGGCGACATCAAGCGCGAGCTCGCCACCGAGCGTGCGCGCGTCAAGGTCAACGACCTTCGCGACAAGATGGAAGACGAGCGCGGCGGCGGCGCCAGCGTGATCGACGCGGCGCAGAAGCTCGGCCTCACCGCCGTGACCATCGACGCCATCGACCGCTCCGGCCGCGCCCCGAACGGCCAGCTGGTCGCCAACATTCCGCAAGGCCTCGACGTGGTCTCGCAGGCTTTCAACACCGATGTCGGCGTCGACAACGACTCGATCTCGTTCAAGGGCGGCTACGTCTGGTACGACGTGCTCGCCATCACGCCCTCGCGCGACCGCAATCTCGACGAGGTCCGCGACCAGGTCGAGGCGCGCTGGCGCCAGGATCAGATCGCGGCCAAGCTGAAGGCCAAGGCGACCGAGATCGTGCAGAAGCTCGAAGCGGGCGGCAAGTTCGCCGACGAAGCCACAGCGATCGGCGCCAAGGTCGAGACCGCAAACGGCTTCAAGCGCGACGACACGCCCGCCAGCGTGCCCGCGGCGGTCGTGTCGGCCGCCTTCCGCGCCGCCAAGGACGGTGTCGGCCAGACGCCGGTGACCGGCGGCACCGAGGTGATCGTCTACCGCGTCACCGACATCGTCGATCCCCCGGTCGATGCCGCCTCCGATGCAGTCAAGAAGCTGAAGGAGAGCCTCGACCGTGCCCAGACCGAGGAGCAGGTTGCGGCCTACGTCAACAAGCTTGAAACCGACATCGGGACCACCATTAATCAGGCCGCCTTCGCGCAAGTGACCGGCGCGAACCAGCAGTAGGTTGAAAGCACGCGATGGACGACCTGAAATCGATCATTGGAAAAGTGGCGACCGGCGCCAGCCTGTCGCGTGACGAAGCCGCTTCCGCCTTCGACGCCATGATGAGCGGCGAGGCCACGCCCTCGCAGATGGGCGGCCTGCTGATGGCGCTGCGTGTGCGCGGCGAGACCGTGGACGAGATCACCGGCGCGGTTGCGGCGATGCGCTCCAAGATGCTCACGGTCGATGCGCCCGCAGACGCCGTTGACATCGTCGGCACCGGCGGCGACGGCTCCGGCTCGGTCAACGTCTCGACCTGCGCCTCCTTCATCGTCGCGGGCGCCGGCGTGCCGGTGGCCAAGCACGGCAACCGCGCCCTGTCGTCGCGCTCGGGCGCCGCAGACGTGCTGGCTTCGCTCGGGGTGAAGATCGACCTGAAGCCCGAGCAGGTCGGCCGCTGCGTCCGCGAATGCGGCATCGGCTTCATGTTCGCCCCTGCCCATCATCCCGCCATGAAGAACGTCGGCCCGACCCGGGTCGAGCTCGCCACGCGCACGATCTTCAATCTGCTCGGTCCCCTGTCCAACCCGGCCGGCGTGAAGCGGCAGATGGTCGGCGTGTTCTCCCGGCAATGGGTGCAGCCGCTGGCGCAGGTGCTGAAGAATCTCGGCTCCGAATCCGCCTGGGTGGTGCACGGCTCCGATGGTCTCGACGAGATCACCCTCACCGGCCCGACCTTCGTCTCCGCGCTCCACAATGGCGAGATCCGGAATTTCGAGGTGACGCCGGAGGACGCCGGCCTGCCGCGCTGCGAGCCCGGCGCTCTCAAGGGCGGCGACGCCGACGCCAATGCGATCGCGCTGCAAAGCGTGCTCATGGGCAAGCCGAGCCCCTATCGCGACGTGGCCCTGATGAACGCCGCCGCCGCGCTGGTCGTGGCCGGACGAGCCAAGGACCTCAAGGAGGGCGTTGCGATCGGCGCGAAGTCGCTCGACAGCGGCGCGGCGAACACGCGCCTGAAGCATCTGATCGCGGTCTCGAACGGCTGAGCCTGACATGTCGGACATCCTGACCAAGATCGAAACCTACAAGCGCGAGGAGATCGCGGCCGCCAAGCGCGCGCAGCCGCTGTCGGCGGTCGAGGCGAAGGCCAAGGCGCAAGCCGCGCCCCGCGGCTTCCTGCGGGCGATCAGGGCCAAGCACGCCAATGGCGACTACGCGCTGATCGCGGAAGTGAAGAAGGCCTCGCCGTCGAAGGGGCTGATCCGCGCCGATTTCGATCCGCCCGCGCTTGCGAAGGCCTATGAGGCCGGCGGTGCGGCCTGTCTGTCGGTGCTGACCGACACCCCCTCGTTCCAGGGCCATCTCGATTTCATGGTGGCGGCACGCGCGGCGACGTCGCTGCCGGTGCTGCGCAAGGATTTCATGTTCGACACCTATCAGGTGGCGGAAGCCCGCGCGCACGGCGCCGACTGCATCCTGATCATCATGGCTGCGCTCGACGACGCCACGGCCAAAGACCTCGAAGACGCCGCGACTGCCTATGGGATGGACGTGCTGATCGAGATCCATGACCGCGCCGAGCTCGACCGGGCGCTGAAGCTGCGGTCGCCGATGATCGGGGTCAACAATCGCAATCTGCGTACCTTCGAAACCACGCTTGCGACCAGCGAGGCCCTTGCACCGCTGATTCCTTCGGACCGCCTGATGGTCGGTGAGAGCGGCATCTTCACGCCCGCCGATCTCGCCCGGCTAGAGCGCGTCGGCATGTCGACCTTCCTGGTCGGCGAGAGCCTGATGCGGCAGGCCGATGTCACCGCGGCGACGCGCACGCTGCTCGCGCGCGAGACATCCGCGCGCGCGACCGGTACGCGCTGACATGGCGCACAAGGCTTCCACGACCAAACCTGCCAAGGCCAAACTCCTAAAGGCCAAACTCCTGAAGGCCAAATTCCAGAAGGCCAAGGCCGGCCCCGCCCTCACCCATATCGGCGCCTCCGGCGAGGCGCGGATGGTCGACGTCTCGGACAAGCCGGCCACCGAGCGGCTCGCGGTCGCTGAGGGCCGCGTGATCATGACCAAGGCAACGCTCGATCTCGTCGTCTCGGGCAACGCCAAGAAGGGCGACGTGCTCGGCACGGCCCGCATCGCCGGCATCATGGCCGCCAAGCGCACCTCCGAGCTGATCCCGCTGTGTCATCCACTCGCGCTGTCGAAGGTGACTGTCGACATCGAGCCGGACGCGAAGCTGCCCGGCTGCGTGGTGCGCGCCAGCGTCAAAGTGACGGGACCAACCGGCGTCGAGATGGAGGCCCTCACCGCGGTGTCGGTGGCCTGCCTCACCATCTACGACATGATCAAGGCGGTCGAGCGCGGGGTCCGCATCGAGGGCATTCACCTGGCCGAGAAGCTCGGCGGCAAGTCCGGCCATTACCGCGCCTGATCGTCGCTACTTCAGCGCAGTGCTGATCGACGTGAATTTCGTGTTGAGCCTGGCGCCCAGGCCGTTGATGACGGTGATGATCGCAAGCGCGATGCCGGCGGCGATCAGGCCGTATTCGATCGCGGTCGCACCGCGCTCGTCGGCGAGAAAGTTCTTCAAGGTGCTATTCATCGTGTTTCCTCTCGGTGTCCCGACAGGCGTGCTCGCAATTCACGTGCCAATGCCCACGCAAGGCTCGCCAGCACCTTAGATGGTTAAGTCCTCCTTGATCGCGACCCGACCGGCAGGAATTGACCGGCAAGGCCAGCGCCTGCGGCAACTTCTGCAGGTCTCGTCGTGCATGTTCTGCGTGCGCATCGACTGCCTTTGTGTGCGGCCGTTCACATCGCGTTAACCGCGCTTCCTAACTTCGCCTCCACATCGTTCCCGTAAACCAACGGATGCTTTCGGGGCCAAGAATTGATCCTGACGTGTGCAGGCAATGATCCAGTATGATGACGACGAGATTCGGCAGTCGCCTCTTTGACCAGGTCTTTGCGCGCAGCGGACCGATCCGCTGGCTGGTGGTGGGCGGCACCCTGCTGATCGCGGCCATCGCCATCGGCTCCGTCCTGATGGCGCAGAATTTCCGCGAGCGAGCGCTGCGCAACTCCGGCCGCGAGCTGGAGAACACCGTGCTGATGCTGGCCCATCACTTCGACCAGCAATTGCAGGATTTCGCGGTCATCCAGCGAGACTTCGTCGATCACGCGCGTTCGATCGGCATTGCCAGCGTCGCGGACTTCCGCACGCGCCTCTCGGATCGAAGCGTCCACCAGATGCTGCGATCGAAGATCGAGGCGCTACCCTATATCGGCGGGGTCAATATCATCGATGCCGAAGGCAATCTGATCAATTCATCGACGGCGTGGCCGGTGCCCAAGGTCAACATGGCTGACCGCGCCTATTTTCGCACATTCAAGTATGATCCCAATGCGCCGGATGTCCTGATCGAGCCGCTGCACAGCCGGATCTCCGGTGCCTGGACCATCCTGGTAGCCCGGAGGATCCTCGGTCCGAACGGTGAATTCCTGGGCGTGGTCGGACGCGGGATTGAGCCCGCCAACTTTGAGAAATTCTTCGCCTCCGTCGTGCTCGGAGAAGGTGCGACGATCTCGATGCTGCATCGGGACGGCACGCTGCTCGCCCGCTATCCACATTCCAGCGAATTGATGGGGCGGAACTTCAAGACCGGCTCATTCGAGCAGCAGAGGGTTTTCGGCCTCGATCACTTCGCCGGGCGCTTCGTCAGCCCGGTCGACGGAGAAGATCGGCTGATCTCCTCGCGCGCCCTGCCCCATTTCCCGATCCTGATGATGGCCACCACGACGCGCGCGGCGGCCCTGACCGACTGGCGCGAGCAGATCGGCATGCTGATCTCGGTCGCCGGCGCTTCCGCGCTCGCGATCGCCGGCGTGCTGATCGCAGTCGTGCGCAAGCTCTTGGAGCAGCACCGTGCCTCGCGCGAACGGCTGACGCTGGAGAAACAGCGGCTCGACCGCGCCGTCAACAACATGACGCAGGGCCTGTTGCTGTTCGACGCCGAGCGGCGGATGGTGGTCTGCAACCAGCGCTACATCGAGATGTACGGCTTGTCCGCCGACGTTGTGAGGCCCGGCTGCAGCTTCCACGACATCATCGCCCATCGCAAGGCGACCGGCTCGTTCACGGGGAATGTCGACGCCTACGTCGCGCTCGTCCTGAAGGACATCCACATTCGCAATTCCATGGTGGTCGATACCGCAGATGGCCGCTCGATCCACATTCTCAACGAGCCGCTCGCGGATGGGGGCTGGGTGGCGACCCATGAGGACATCACCGAGCGCCGCCGCATCGAGGAGCGCATCACCCACCTCGCCCATTACGACGCGCTCACCGACCTGCCCAACCGCACCATGTTCCACGAGCATCTGCGCGAAGAGCTGGCCGCCGTCGGCAACGGCGAACAGATCGCGGTGCATTACATCGACATCGACGAGTTCAAGGGCGTCAACGACGCGCTCGGCCATCTCGTCGGCGACGAGCTGTTGAAATCGGTTGCCGCGAGCCTGCGCCGCTGCGCCGGCCCGGCGGATTTCGTGGCTCGGCTCGGCGGCGACGAATTCGCCATCGTCCAGAGCGCGGTGACGTCGCTCGATCAGGTCAACGAGCTCGTCGCGCGGATCTTCGAGGCCATCCGTGCGCCGTTCGACTGCCTGGGCCATCATCTCATCACCGATGCCAGCATCGGCATCGCGCTCGCACCGGAACACGGCATCGCGCTCGACCAGGTCCTCAAGAACGCGGACATGGCGATGTACGCCGCCAAGTCCGCCGGACGCCACACCTATCGCTTCTTCGAGCCGGAAATGGATGCCAAGGTGCGCGAGCGCCGGCAGCTCGAGAGCGACCTGCGCCACGCCATCGCCCAAGGGGGGCGCGAAGGCGGCCTCGAGGTCTATTACCAACCCTGCCTCAGCCTGAAGGATGATCGCATCACCGGCTGCGAGGCCCTGGTGCGCTGGCGCCATCCCGAGCGTGGCATGGTCTCGCCGGCAGAGTTCATCCCGATCGCCGAGGATACCGGCCTGATCAACGAGATCGGCGAATGGGTGCTGGCGACCGCCTGCCGCGATGCCGCAAGCTGGCCTGACGACATCCGCCTCGCCGTCAACGTCTCGCCGGTGCAGTTCAAGAGCGGCACGCTGGCGCTGAAGATCATGTCGGCGCTCGCCGCTTCGAACCTGCCGGCGAGCCGGCTGGAGCTCGAGATCACCGAGGCGGTGCTGATCCGCGACGATGACGCCGCGCTCACGATCCTGCACCAGCTCCGTGCCATCGGCGTTCGCATCGCGCTCGACGATTTCGGCACCGGCTACTCCTCGCTGAGCTATCTGCACCGCTTCCCGTTCGACAAGATCAAGATCGACCGCTGTTTCGTCGACGACATCGCCGGTCCCGACGGCTCCGCGAGCATCGTCCAGGCCGTCGTCAATCTGGCGACCGCGCGCCGCATGACCACCACGGCCGAGGGCGTCGAGACCGAGGAGCAGCAGCGCCTGCTCCGCGCGCTCGGCTGTTCCGAGATGCAAGGCTATCTGTTCAGCGCCGCAAAGCCGGCCGACAAGGTGCTGGAGCTGTTCGCGCTGCATCGCAGCCGGCTCGCCCAGCGCGGCGGCCAGGAGAACCGCCGCCGCGAGGCCGGCTAGGTCGAGCTTCGGTTGTCGGCGCAGCGGCATTCCCAGAAGCTCTCTTCCAGGCAGACGACGCAGGTCCGCTCGAGGCGCTCCCTCAGCGCGTGCCTTGCGCGGTGAAGCCGAACGGTCAGGTTGTTCACGGTCACGCCAAGATCAGCGGCAACCGTTTCCCGCGGCTCGCCGCCGAGATCGAGCCTTCTGATGACCTCGGCATGCTCCGGCTTCAGCAACGACAGATGAGCATGAAGACAGTCGCAAACTGCGGCATTCGCCGCGGTGTCCTGGTCGGCCGCGAGACGATTGTTGAGCTCATTTGGAAACGACATCTCCCGCGTCCTGCTCCGTGATGCCTGGCGGTGGAAGTCCGCAATGGTCGTCGCCAGAACCCTGCTCAGCCAGCCTCGGACCGAGTCCGCATCGCGGATATCGCCGGACCGCTCCAGCGCGCGCAACATGAACGCCTGGAGCACCTCTTCCGCTTCGGCCCGACCGCCAAGACGGCGCTGCAGATAACCGCGCAGGCGATCGTAGCTGCCGACGAGCGCAGCACGAACGACCGTGTCCTGCACATCCTGGAAACCGGCCGCCTGTCCCGGCGGACTCTCGTTCGGCGATTTCATGACCTATTGTCCTTGCATGCCATCCGGCAGATCGCTTTGGAGGAGCGAAAAATTCGTCCGATCGCGCGCGAGCGCGAACCGCGGTGGCAGCAGCTCACGAACGACAGGTCGCGAGAGGTCGCTCACTGCGGAGCTCGCGCGGTCCCCCGCCTTGCCGCGAGCCAATGATCGCCCTGTCGGCCCCCTCCGCTCGACGCGCAGCGCCACGCGAGTCCCTGGCGCGCATCGCCGTCATCCGCCGGGTATGGCACCCGCCACAGACGTGTCGATCCGCGCTCGGACCTGGAGCGGAGCAGTACGGCCTTCGGGAGCTATCTCAGGCGATGGGGGGACGATAGTGGCGGCGATACGCGCCTTCGTTGCCGATCACGTCCGGCTGCGCTTCGCAGCGCGAGTGCGGGGACACGAATTGCGCGATCCCAGGGGCTTGAGGCGACACGGCGCTGAAGCACAGCACCGAGCCGCAGCAGGTGGCATGCCGGTCGCCGGGCCGGTCCTTGCCGTCTTCGCAATCCCCAGCCATCGCAACGTCATGCGAATGCACCGCGGCCCCGGCACTTTCACGATGCTCGTGCGTATGCGCGGGCTGATCGAGCCGATCATCGCACTGGATCGATGCATCGGGAACGCTCGAGATCGCGAGGGACGGTGTCATCGAGGCAAACAAATAGGCGACGGCGACAAGCCATCCCCACCATCTTCGCCTTGGCTTTCTCAAGCCAATCATCTGAGCACCGTTCCCTTGACCCGGAACGTATAGCTCTGGTTGCAAGGACGGCCAACAGAAAACGACACAGGCGGCATCGTCAACGCAAGAGCGACGATGAGCGTCGTGCACTCCGCGGAATTTCAAGGCTCGGCGCCCATTGTGCCGTGCGATTCAGCGCGAAATGAGCCTCATATTTTTTTCGCTGGATTCTGTAATGTGAAGCACCCATCTCCGTCGCACACTCGCGCCGGTCAATGATGCTTCATCCAGCCGACGCCTTTGATGTCGTTGAACGAGTCGGTTCTGTGACACAGAAAGCATTGATCGACCGATGCGTGCTCCTGCCCCGCGATCATCCGATCCATCATGACGAAGTGTCCCATATAGTGGCTCGGCGGCGCCTGATGGCATTGGGCGCAGTCCTTCGACGTCGGCGAAGGGTGCAGGAAGCCGGCGATTTTCCAGGACGCGAGCCCATGACAATCCGCGCAGTCCCGTCCGAACAATTCGCGGTGCGGCTCCCGGTTGCTGTGGCAGCTGGCGCAATCGAGCTCCGCCCTTTCCCGCCGGTCGGACTTTGGCAGGCCCAGAAATGTCTTCAGGTCCGCCGTCAGTTGATGGGAATCGGCCCGGTCGAACAATGCCCCGCCGGGGGAAGGCCGAGCGACCTGCAGCAGTGAGGCGTGATCCATCCTGATCGGTCGCAGTTCGCCGATGTGCTCGAGATGGCAGCCGGAACATTGACTGCCCGCCGCGGCGTGAAATGCCGTCGACTGCTTGGCGAGATCCGCGGCGGAAGGCGCGTGACAGGAGATACAGGCCACCGGATCGACGCCCCTGAACGGCGTATGGCAGCTCTCGCATCTGTCGGACAGAAATGCATGCTTCCCGGACAGCGGCCCGGGCGTCACAAATCTCGTCCAGCCCGGGACCAGCTCGGCGCTGCCCTGATAGAGAGCGATCGATACGACGGCCGCGCTTGCGACGGCCAATGTCGCGACTACGGCGTAGAGCACGCCCCTGATCGTCACGCCAGCCACCGCAGCCCGTAATAGACCTCGGCCACCACATGCACCGCGAGCAGCGCATACATGACGATCGCCGCCACGACATGCAGCCCGATCCACTGCAGGAAGATCTTCTTGATTGCTTCGCTCGATCCTATCGCCGATTCGAGATCGGAAATGCCATCGACGAGTTGCAGCACGGGCACGTTCGGCAGCGCCGATGCGGGCACCGCGGCCCCGTCGCGCACCACCCGATCGGGCGACGACATCGCCGACGCCATGTGCTCGTAGGCCGATCTCAAGGTCGCCAGATGCGACTGCTGCCGGCGCAGCTCCATCGCGGTCTGCGGCAGGTAGTAGCGCCCGACAAATCCGGTGACGACAACGACCAGCATGCTGGTCACCAGGGCGATCCCAAGCGGGCTTTGAAACTTGTGACCGGTATGCAGAAGCGCGACGAATGCCGCGGCGATTCCGGCATAGGCGTGAAACGCGAGGAGAGTCGGCATCGACACGCATCGCGTGACCAGGATCTTCAGACCCACGCTGTATTTCGTCATCGGATACACGAGAAGAAGAAGCATCAGCACGGCCGCACCGGCCCCGAGGACAAAGCCCGCCAGGCTTCCCGCGAACCGGCTGTCGGAGTGCAGCAGGAAAGCCGGCACCAACAGCAACAGGGCCGCCAGGATGACATCGACGATCAGACGCTCTCTGCCGTCCATCATGTCAGGCCTCGACGACCAGATCTCCGACCGATCTCGCCTGGCAGGCCAGGATCAGACCGTTCGTCTTGTCGTCTGCGGTCAGGGCGTCCTGGACTTCCATCGTGACGTTTCCTTGCAACAGATGCGTCTTGCAGACGCCGCAGACCCCGACCCGACAGGAATAGTCGATCGAAACGCCCGCGCTCTCGGCCACCTCCAGGACGCTCTTATCCGGGGGCAGCGCCACAACCTTGTCGGAGGTCGCAAAGCGAATGGTGGCCGTTGCAGGACCGACTGTTGCAGCCGCTGGATTGCCGGACTCAGTTGCCGGCATTTGCGCTTCTGCCGCGACCTTGCCGGGAGGCGGAACGGCGCCGCGTGCCGGTCCGAAGGCTTCCGTCTTGATCTGCTCGCGCGGCACGCCGAGGCCGACCAGCGTCTTCCGGAGCGCCTCCATCATTCCGGGCGGACCGCACAGATGAACGCGTCGTTTCACAAGATCCGGCACGGCCCGGGTCAGGAACTCGGCCGTGATCTGCCCCTCGCTTCCCATCCAGGACGTGCCTGCAGCGCGCACCATCGTGGCCGCGACATGCAGATTGTTCATCCTGCGCTGGAGATATTCCAGCTCGTCCCGGAAGATGAATTGCTCGGTCGTCTGCGCGCCATAGACGAGGTAGATCTGGCCCGGCCATGCAATATCCGAGAGGTACCGGATCGCCGCCATCAGCGGCGTGATGCCTACCCCGCCACCGATCAGGACGACGCTGTCGGCCTCCACGCCGGTGAATGTGAAGGCACCGGAGGGACCGGTAACCTCGATGAGGTCGCCCTCCTTCAGATGGCCATGCATGTAGTCGGACAGAAGGCCGTCGTCTTCACGCTTGATCGTGGTCTCGACATAGGCGGTCTGGGCGGCGGACGATGCGATCGTGTAGGAACGTCTGACGACCTTTCCATCGATCTCGATGGCATAGGTCAGGAACTGTCCCGGCAGGAACGCAAACGGAATCGCGCCGCCGTCTGGCGCTTGCAGACGGAAGGTCTTCACGTTCGGCGTCTCTCGATAGATCGCGCAGATCCTCAGCCTGCCCTTCCAGGAGCGGCTCGCTCCGCCCCGTTGCGGCTGGCGATCCGTCTCCCGGGGCACTGACGCCTCGGGCTTGGCGTCCGACACGTTGGCGGCCGGCGTGGACACGAGGGGCGCGGCAGCAGCCGGAGCGACCGCGCGTGTCAGCCGGTCGACCAGCGCATTCGCCCGGCGCATGCGCGCGATGTAGACGGCAAGCATCGCAAGCGAGAACAGCACCAGCAATGCCATGGTCGTAACGTGAAACCAGGAGATTCCCGGTGCGCCGTCATCGCCATCCATGGCGCCTCGCTGCGGCAGCAGGTTCATCTGCGATTTGAACCAGGCCTGCGCGATCTGCTGCGGCGGCTTGCCCTCGTGCAGCGAATGCAGCGCGACCACGCCGCTCTGAACCGCGTTCAGGGATTCGCGAAGCCGCCGCGACGCCCGATCCGCGGCGACAACATCGCCTCCGGCGATTGCGTGCCGCAGGTCCATTTCGGCGGCCGCCAACCGATCGGCCTCCGTGCTGATCCGCTCGCGCGCCTGGGCCTCCAGGCTGCTCCGCTGTTCGGCAGACAGCGACGGCATCTCCATCAATGCCGGGTAAAACTCCTTGCGCGGCCGGCCCATCATGCCGTCCATTCCGCCCATCATCCCCGGCGTGGCGCCGCCGGGCGGCGCGCCGGCCGCACCGCCTGAGGAGCCGGACGCTGCGGGATGATGTGCGGCGTGGTCGTCCTCTGCCTGCGCCAGCTCCCACCCCTGAGCGACCTGCCCTGTCGGATGCGCGCGGCCGAGGCCGAAGTCCGATGCAGGCACGGCATTTGCCGCAAGCTGGCCCGTCAGGACGACGAGCGCAGACAGGCCGGCTCGACAACGAGGGGACAGACCGAACATGATCCCGCTCTCGACGTCAGCGCTCAGAACGACGCAATCAGAGGCATCAGGATCGTGTCCGCGGTCTGCTTCTGGCTCTCGTTCAACGACGCATAGAGCCTCGTGAAGGCCGCGCGAGCCGCCTTGAGGGCCTCCAGGCGCTCGGACAGGTGCCGCTCGTAATGCTCCAGGCGGTCGGCGCTTCCAAGCTTGTCGTCCATTGCGAGCATCTTGCGCGCATCCAGCAGGTGCTGTCGGCTCGACCGCAGGGCATCAGCCACGTCATTCCAATCGGCAGCCTGCTTGTCGCTGATCTGCAACTCCGCCTTCAGAAATGCGATCCGCCCTTCGAGCCGCTCGGTCACGTCCGCCGGGCCGCTCGTCGCACTGCTGCCGCCAGACGACCCCATCTGGCCGCGCATCATCTTCTCCATCATTTGCATCATCTGCATCATGCCGGAATTGTCCTGGCAGCCGCTGCCCTGGCAGTCCCGCATCTGGCCCTGCGGCTGCATCTTCATCTTGTCGTCGTTCATCCGACCGCCGCTCATGTTCTGCGGCTGACCCGTTGGCCGGCCCATATTCATCTTGTCGCTGGAATCCGACGGCGCCGGCATCTTCGACATCTTGTCGTCATCCATCATCGCGGTCCGGGTAGGACCGGCGGCGATTGCGGGCAACAGCCCAACCGGCCCCAGGGCGAGGACGGCAAAGGCGGCTGCGCTCACGACGAGATTTTTCGGACGATTCATGGTCATTCTCCGGAGGTTGATTTGGATAGTCGTCTGCTCATCGAGGTCGACGATGACGGCAGCGATGTGCGGGTCAGGTCATATAGACGCGAAGCGCCGCCAACTCTTACGCGCAGATGCGTCAAAGGCTGCCGCGTCCCGCATCCCGTACCTCGCTGTCATGCCTTCGCCACGGCCATCGCCCCTCGATTTCAATCTGGAGCGAGAAGCTCAGAAAGGTGCGGATCACGATGATCAGTGCCAGGATGCCAAGCCGGTCGAACGACGGCACTATCGCGACCATGCCGATGATGTCGGCGGCGATCAGGAATTCGAGGCCAAGCAGGATGCCGCGACCAAGATTGGCGCGATAGGAACGAAATGCGTCGGCGGGCGCGCCGTGCCGCATCTCATTCAACGACCAGACCGTCGCGGCCAGCACGCCACAGACGATGACCACCACGCCGAGCAGCTCGATGGTCGATGCGGCCCAGTGCAGACCATGCAGAATGACGCCCTGTATCTCTTCGGCGAAGATCAGCTCGGACGTTATCATCCGCCCGCCTCCTCGCCGGCCGAACGGCTCCTGTCGACGCCCTTCGACCATGTTCGGTAGTAGGCGACGATCGTCATGATCCACAGACCGGCGGCGCCGACCAGCAGCTGGGCCCACAACCCCTCGGATCCGGACTCGAGCACGAAATGCGCGACGAACGACAGAAAGAGGCCGACACAGAACACGGACAGCGACTGCTGGCCGCATCTGATCAAGGGTTGGAGCACCGGTGACCTCAGACCGGGCCAGTCGCTCGGAATGAGCGAGACGACGATGAACACCAGGCTCGCCAGATGGATGACGCGATAAGGACCCAGATTGGTCTTGTCGTTCGGAATGAAGATAGCGGCGAGACCATCAGGAATGTAGCCCCGCAATCCCGGAATTCGTTCAGCCAGCGTCATCGCCAGCGCGAAGAGCAGGACACCGCAGCTCAGGACGAGTAACGTGCGGGACGACAGCAGCCAGCGGCTTGCCGTCGCCCCGCCCAAGGCGAGCCAGGCTCCGAATACGAAGAGCAGTTGCCAGGCGAACGGATTGAAATACCAGACTCCAGCCGGATAGGACGGCAGATTCAATTCGTAATGCCGGGCGGCCAGATAGAGACCGAGCGAGCCGATCATCACTGCATTGCGCCATCGCAGAATGAACCAGAGCACGACGGGAAACGCGGCCATCAGCACGATGTAGAGCGGCAGAACGTCGAGATTGAGCGGCTTGAACGTGAGTATCAGACCCTGCGAGAGCGTCTCGACGGGAAAATTCATGAGCGGCGCGACGTTGAACTGATCCATCAGATGCAGATCGTCAAAGCTGTGCGCGATGTAGTGCACGGCCGTGAGATAGACCAGGAACAGCAGCAGGTGAGCGACATAGAGCTGCCACACCCGCCGCAGCAGCCGGGTTGCACCGATGACGAAGCCACGCTCCATCATCATCGAGCCGAATACGAACGTCGCGGTGTATCCGGAGATCAGCACGAACAGATCGGCGCCATCGCTGAAGCCGTAGTTCCGCGTCGTGAACCAGGCGAGCGCAGAATCCGGAATGTGTCCGAGAAAGATCAGCCAGTTCGCCAGACCGCGAAACAGGTCCAGGCGCACGTCGCGCCGTGGCTTGACCAGCACCGACCTGATCGTGATCGTCTCCCACAGTCGGCGGTGCAAGAGAAACGCAACTTGCAGGGACCGACCGGGGGCGTGAATGGTCTCGTCGGTCAACGGTGCGTTCTCCATCTCTGCGGTCAACTTTCGTCGGATCGCCGCCGTGTCGCCGCTCATTCGCGCGGCACGCTAGGTTGCGTCATTGATGCTGGTTTGACGGACATCAAATTCGATCGACGCGCCAGCCAAATCTTTTTGTGGTCAGATCGCGTAATGAATCGAGGCGCCCGTCGTCCCGACGTCTCTCGGCATGATCGAGGCCCTTGCGCGCGACCTGCGATTTCCAGCAGCGGCGAGAATTTTTCTCTGTAAGAAGATCGACGTTTCTCGTCGCCTGCGGCAACACGACGATCCGCGCAACGACGCACGCGAGTGCGCGCGTCGACATTTGATCTTGCTCAA
The DNA here is from genome assembly GCF_006658625.1 of Bradyrhizobium sp. UNPF46. NCBI lineage: Bacteria > Pseudomonadati > Pseudomonadota > Alphaproteobacteria > Hyphomicrobiales > Nitrobacteraceae > Bradyrhizobium > Bradyrhizobium sp. UNPF46. Next base: position 41,225 of record NZ_LFJB01000065.1, on the reverse strand, counting down.
CCTACACAATCAATCTCCAGGTTTGGTTGCTGCTCGATCGAGCCACCGGGACTTGATTGACACCAACTCGACGAGATCAACAGGAGAAACCAGAATGAGTCACCGCAAGCTGATCGTCGCCGCAACGATCATGTCGTTCGTTGCGTTGCCCGCCATGGCGCAGACGAACACGACCGATGAGAAGAACGGCCATCACTATTCGGGCGGACCGAAGACCGAGGTCCCTCACCATATGGGCAAGAAAGGGAGTGACGGCGGGACGACCAGCGGATCTGGCGGCAGCCATCATTACGGCGGCGGACCGAAGACCGACGTCCCGCATCACACGGGTCCGAAGAAGCAGCAATGACGATCGCGCAGTGATTCCGCCGCTCGCGAGCGCCCAAAACAAAACCGCCCGGAAGCGGCCATCCGCTTCCGGGCGATCGATGTCTGGAGGTCGTAAGACCTAGTTCGGCACCGCGGTCTTCGAGGCGGGCTTGGACGCAACGGCGTTGGCGCTGACGCCGTGCAGAAAGTCGAAGGCCGCGTGCAGGGCCTTGTCGTCCTCTTCCTTCGGTGGAACGTAGGATTGCGATCCGGTCTGCTCGGTGCCGTCGGCGGCCGACAGATGCCCGCGCATCTGGGACTCCGCCATGGTGTCCATCCGGCCCTTCAGCTCGGGCGGCACGTCCTGCAGGATCTCGATGTCGGGGGCGATGCCCTGGGCCTGGATCGAACGGCCCGACGGCGTGTAGTAGCGCGCCGTGGTCAGCGCCAGCGCGCCATTGCCGGCGCCGAGCGGAATGATGGTCTGCACCGAGCCCTTGCCGAACGAGCGCGTGCCGATGATGGTGGCGCGCTTGTGGTCGTGCAGCGCGCCAGCGACGATTTCCGAGGCCGAGGCCGAGCCGCCATTGACCAGCACCACCAGCGGCTTGCCCTTGGTGAGATCGCCGCCATGGGCGGTGAAGCGCTGGGTCTCTTCCGGATTGCGGCCGCGGGTCGAGACCACCTCGCCGCGCTGCAGGAAGGCGCTCGACACCGACACGGCCTGGTCGAGCAATCCGCCCGGATTGTTGCGCAGGTCGACCACGTAACCGACCAGCTTCTCCTGAGGGACATCCTTGGTGATCGAGGCGATCGCCTTCTTCAGGCCGTCGGTGGTCTGCTCGTTGAACGATGTGATGCGGACATAGCCGATGTCGCCGTTCTCGACGTGGAAGCGCACCGGACGGACGTGAATGATCTCGCGCTTGATCGCGACGTCGAGCGGGGCATCGGCGCCCTTGCGCACGATGGTGAGCTTGGTCTGGGTATCGACCGGGCCCTTCATCTTGTTGACGGCCTGCTCGAGCGTCATGCCCTGCACCGCCTCGCCGTCGATCTTGCTGATGAGGTCGCCGGACATCAGGCCGGCCTTCGAGGCGGGCGTATCGTCGATCGGCGAGACGACCTTGACGAGCCCCTCCTCCATCGTGACCTCGATGCCGAGGCCGCCGAACTCGCCGGAGGTGGTCTCCTGCATCTCGGTCCAGGCCTTGGCGTTCATGTAGCGCGAGTGCGGATCGAGCGAGGTCACCATGCCGGTGATGGCGCCTTCGATCAGCTTGGCATTGTCGGGCTTCTCGACATAGCTCGCCTTGACGCGCTCGAACACCGTGCCGAACAGGTTGAGCTGGGAATAGGCGTCGTCCGCGCCCGCCGCCGCCCGTGCCGCCCAGACACCGCCGTGCGGGCTGGCTACCAGAAGGGTCAGACACGCTCCGGTGAGCGCGCCAAGTGGGAACAGCAGGGATTTCCGCATGGAGGGACTGGCCTTTTTGCTTGGCGGTTCGCTTGTCTTTCGAGACTTGCTTTTCTTTCGAGACTAGCTTTTCGAGACTTGGAAGTCGCCCATGCAATTGGCGATCCAGTCGGCTTCTCACAATACCATTCTGGTTTCTTCAAGGCCGGGAGGCCGCGCCGACCCGTCCTGCGCAGAAATCGCTTCGTTCGGACCTAAACTTTTGGCAACGTTGCAGGACTGGTCCGCCCGCAAGCGGAATCGGTGGGCCGGCCCATGCCTCGCAGCTATGCGATTTTAGGATGGTTTTGGAGGGCTGGACGGGTTAGGCGATGACATAAGGCTTCAAATTCTCGGGAGGATAACAATGAACGAAGCACCCCGCATCCGGCCGGAACGGAACGTCGAACTCGGCGCCAGCAACGAGCCGTTCCAGAACCTGCACGAATTCATCCGGAAAGCGCGGGCCAACCTCAACCAGAACGCCTGGGACTACATCGTCGGCGCCGCCGAGACCGAAACCACGATGCGCCGCAACCGCATGGCGCTGGACGAGATCGCCTTTCGCCCGCGCGTGCTGCGTGACGTCCGCAAGGTGGACGGCTCGGTTCAGCAGTTCGGTCGCAACATGCGCCTGCCGGTAGTCCTCGCCCCCGTCGGCGCCCTTGAGATCTTCGATCCGGACGGCGCGGCGAGCGTGGCGCGGGGTGCCGGCACTTTCGGTGCGGCGCACATGCTGAGCTCGGTGTCCGATCCGGGCCTGGAGAAGACCGCCGAGGCCGCCCCCGATGCGCTCCGGCTCTACCAGCTCTATGTCCGAGGCGACGACGCCTTCGTTGCGGATGTGGTCAGCCGCTCCGAGGAGAACGGCTATGCCGGCTTCTGCCTGACCGTCGATACCGCCCATTACAGCCGTCGCGAACGTGACATCGCCAAGCGCTACGTTCGCGAAAGCCGCCTGCGCGCCACCGGCGGCGACTACCAGAAGGGCCTTGAGTGGCGGACCGTGAAGATGATCAAGGACAAGTTCAAGATCCCGCTGATCCTCAAGGGCATCGCCACCGCCGAGGACGCCCTGATCGCGGTCGATCACGGCGTCGAGTGGATCTACGTCTCCAACCATGGCGGCCGCCAGCTCGACCATGGCCGCGGCGCCATGCACGTGCTCCCGGAGATCGTCGACGCCGTGAAGGGCCGTGCCAAGATCATGGTCGACGGCGGCATCTGTCGCGGCACCGACATCGTCAAGGCGATCGCGGCGGGTGCGGACCTCGTCGGCATCGGCCGGCTGCAATGCTGGGCGCTGGCGGCGGCCGGCGAAGCCGGCATCACGCGGATGCTGGAGCTGCTGGAGGACGAGGTACTGCGCTGCCTCGGCCTGCTGGGGGCCACGTCGTTTGCCGAAGTGAACAAGTCCTGCCTGCATCCAGCGACCGCAACCAACGCGCCGAGCGTGTTCAGCGCGTTCCCGCTGTTCGACCACGAGCCTTATCGATACTGATCGGCCGACACCGAAGTGAAAAGGACGCAGGTGACATCGCTCTCTCCCGGCAGCGCGGATGCGCTTCTGTTCGATCTCGGGCGCGTGGTGCTCGACATCGACTTCTCCAAGGCGATCGACTGCTGGGCGGGGCATGCCGGCTGCAGACCGGAGTCGATCGTCGCGCGCTACGTGCGCGACGAGGCCTACCGGCTGCATGAAGTCGGCAAGCTCAGCGATGCGGATTATTTCACCTCGTTACGAGCTTCGCTCGGAATCGGCATTTCGGACGCGCAGTTCCTGGAGGGCTGGAACGCGATCTTCGCCGGCGAGATGCCTGACATCGCCGAGCTGTTGCCGCGTGCCGCCAAGCAGATGCCGCTCTACGCCTTCTCCAACACCAACCGGCCGCATGTCGACTATTTCTCGAGGGAATATGCCGACCTGCTCGGCCATTTCCGAGAGTTGTACCTGTCGTCCAGTATCGGCTTGCGCAAACCGGACGCGGAGGCTTTCGACCATGTCGTGGCCGCGATCGGCGTGCCTGCGGAGCGCATCGTGTTCTTCGACGATCTCGCCGAGAACATTGAGGGAGCGCGGGCGCGTGGATTGACGGCAGTGCACGTGACGTCGCCGCGCGACGTGGGGAACGCCCTGAAGGCATTAGGCATCTAAAGCCAGCCCGACGCCACCGAAGGCCAGTTGCGAGCACGCTTGCCGGAACTAAACTTGCTGAAAATTTGGAACCTGATCACTTTGTGCATTTTTGTACAGAGTTCCGGGAACGGTTTGCCCCCCTTCGGACTCATGAGTCCGTTGGGACTTCTACATCGGACTGATCGACGTGCTGGGCAAAACCTATCTCACCAAGCAAGCCTCTCTCCTGCTCGAATTCGCAAGAACCACCTCGGATTCGGACCTTTCCGCCAAGCTGATCAGCAAGGCCGCGGACCTGAAGTCGCAGGCCGATCCGCTCCCCGACAAGGATCAAGGCCCCCAAGCGCCCGACGTCGCGCTTCCTGACGGACCGACGGGAAGCTGACCGATGCCGACCATGGCGCTCGGCATTCTCGTCCTGGCCATGGCCGCCCTCCTCCCGATCTCTCTCGGCTCCTGAATCATGCCCCGGCGGAGTTGAGCTTCCTCCTCCGCGGAGATCACGCAGGATAAATCATCCTCCGGTGCTGCTTTGCCTTGCGTCTGCACTCGGCTAGAACTCTCGCCGCCCATTACCGCCGTGCTCAGCAGGAGTCTTGCCGTGGCCTTGATGCCGGTTTCCGAAGCCCTTGCTGCGGTGCTGGCGGGTGCCGAACCGCTGCCCGAACAGATGGTTTCGCTCGACGAAGCCTATCATCGCGTGCTCGCGCAGGACGTCGCGGCGCGACGCACGCAGCCCCCGCAAGCCATGTCGGCGATGGACGGCTATGCCGTACGCGCGGCCGATGCCGCGAAGATCGATTCCAGGCTGACGGTGATCGGCGAGGTCGCAGCGGGACGTCCCTTCGCCAGATTGGTCGGCGCCGGCGAAGCCGTGCGGATCTTCACCGGCGGCGTCGTTCCCGACGGGGCGGACGCCGTCGTGATCCAGGAGGACACCGTTGCGGAAGGCAACAGCGTCACGATCAAGGAGGCCGCGATCACCGGACGGCACATCCGCCCGGCCGGCGTCGATTTCCGCGAGGGTGACATCCTCCTGCGCAAGGGAACCCGCCTGACGGAGCGCGATCTTGCGCTGGCCGCGGCGATGAATCACCCGCTCCTTGCCGTCTGCCGCCGTCCGAAGGTCGCGATCCTCGGCACCGGCGATGAACTGGTGAGGCCAGGCACAACGCCCGGGCCCGGCCAGATCGTCTATTCGAACGGCTACGCCCTGCACGCGCTGGCCCGCAGCGAGGGCGCCGAAACCATCGACCTCGGCGTCGCCGCCGATACGCTTGCAGCCACCTCCGCCGGAATCCGGCGCGCCCGCGAGAGCGGTACCGACATCCTGATCACGACCGGCGGCGCGTCGGTCGGCGACCACGATCTGGTTCAGCAGGCGCTTCGGGACGAAGGCATCGCGATGTCGTTCTGGAAGATCGCGATTCGGCCCGGCAAGCCGATGATGCACGGACGGCTCGGCGCCATGCGCGTGATCGGCCTGCCCGGCAATCCCGTGTCGTCCTACGTGTGCGCCTTCCTGTTCATGGTGCCCCTGATTCGCGCGCTGTCGGGCCGCTCCGTGATTCATCATCGTCGCGAGCGCGCCGTGCTCGGCCGCGATCTCGGCGCCAACGACCAGCGCGAGGATTATCTGCGCGCCCGCCTGGAGCCGCGCGAGGACGGCGCGCAGATCGCCATTCCCGTCAACCACCAGGACTCCTCTCTGCTTGCGAATCTCGCTGCGGCACAGGTACTTCTCGTGCGCCCACCGTTTGCGCCGAAGGCCGAAGCCGGCAGCCCTTGCGAGGTGTTGCGGCTCCCCGCCTGAACTGCGTGGCACACGCATTCCGCGAGTTTCGCTTCGTTCACGGTAAATTAAGCAGTTGCGGAACATGTATCGAACATATAGTGTCCGTTCATGATTTGTTTCGAGGATGTAGCGGCTTATCGCTGAATTCATCGTCTCGGAATCGAACGACATCAACCGGGGGACTTTGGTCGAGATGTTAACGCGCAAACAATACGAGCTTCTGCGGTTCATCAGCGAACGTTTGAAGGAAAGCGGCGTGCCGCCTTCTTTCGACGAGATGAAGGATGCGCTCGACTTGCGCTCGAAGTCAGGCATCCACCGCCTGATCACCGCGCTCGAAGAGCGCGGCTTCATCCGCCGCCTGCCCAATCGTGCCCGCGCCATCGAAGTGATCAAGCTGCCGGAGCTGCAAGCTGCCGCCAGCAACCGGCGCGGCTTCACGCCGAGCGTCATCGAGGGCAATCTCGGCAAGGTCCGCGCGAGCTCCAGCTTGCCCGCGGACGAGGGCGAGCGGCCCGTGGCGGTGCCCGTGATGGGCCGTATCGCGGCCGGCACGCCGATCGAGGCGTTGCAGACCCGCAGCCACACCATCAGCGTGCCGCCCGACATGCTCGGCTCCGGCGAGCACTACGCGCTCGAAGTGCGCGGTGATTCCATGGTCGAAGCCGGCATTCTCGACGGCGACATGGCGCTGATCCAGCGTAACGAGAGCGCCGATACCGGCGACATCGTGGTGGCTCTGATCGACGACGAGGAGGCCACGCTCAAACGCTTCCGCCGCCGCGGCGCTTCGATCGCACTCGAACCTGCCAATGCCGCCTACGAGGTGCGTATCCTGCCACCGAACCGCGTGAAGATTCAGGGCAAGCTGATCGGGCTTTACCGGAAGTACTGAGTCCGTAAGAACTCGATACGGAATTCTCCGGCGCCGTTTACGCGCCTTCGGTCGGCAGCGCCGATCAAGAAGATTGGAGCGGATGATGGTCCGCCCCGGCTGGATGGTCGTTCTGGTTCTGCGCAGACTGTCCGGCCCTCCTCCATGGCGACCTCCGCGGCAGGTCGCGCGAAACGATGTCGCATCGCGGCCGAGGCGACCGCCATGCGCCAGATCGTCCTGAAGGGAGCGCGCCGGCGCTGATCGCAGCATCAGCGTCGAGCCGCTCGCTGGTCGGGCCGTTCGCTGCGAGGAGGCAGCGCGCGGGCAAATGCGCATTGCTATCGCAGCCCCGCAATCGCGCCGGCGATATCCGGACACCGCCGCAACGCATGCCTGCAGAATGCACGGAAGCCGGCATTGTTCCCATGCGAGTCGGGAAAGATAATGTGATCGCGGCGCGCGGATTGCAGCCGTAGATTTGCCTACAACCAAGCAGAGCGTTGCGTGCTTCCACTCCGAGGCCTGTGCCTCCAAGTGAGGTGCGGGTCGTCATCTTCGCATGAGGAGCAACCCGATGTGTGACTACAGCCTGCATGCCGTCGCGACGCGCCCCGCTGAAGTCGGCGAGACGATCGTCACGACAACGTTCCGCGGCACCTCGACGCGCGGCTTCGCCTCCGAAGCAGATCTCTCCGTTGCGGTCTGCCTGCTGCCGGGAACGGAGCTCGCCTTCGCCGACAACGTTCGTTACGACAATCGCTGGATCTGGACGCGCACGGTCAATTCCCGCGTCGGCAAGTTCGGCAAGATCGATCCGCACATTCCCGATCGTCATCATGACGCGATCGAATTCCCTGACGGCAAGTACGTGCTGGTGACGCAGCTCGTCGAAGGCCAGCGCGCAACCGTGCTGCAGCTGCCGGTGACGCAGCCGGTCGTCGAGCGCGAGCACAAGCCGCAGATCATCGCCGACAGCCGGTCGCCCATCGCGCCCTTGCCGACGGGCTGACAGGGCTCAGTCCTCGGCCTGAACATCGGCCTCCGATGGGGTCGCATCCTTGCTGCGCGGAACCGCCGGCCGCGGCATGAGGCCTGCTTCGAGATCTCCATCGCCGGCGGCCGCCGGCGACCAGGGCCGGTTCGTGCCCCTCGCCCTCACCGCCTCAATCGAAAAGCCGTCGCCGCGCCGCGTCAGAGCCAGCGCGCCCTGACGAACCAGCCGCGGCCGGTCCACCACCATCGCCGCACAATCGGTCGGCGCGGGCCGCGAGCTCACCACCAGGGCAGCGCGGCTGCAATCGTCCACCAACGCGTCGATGCGAAAGGCCAGCGCCACCAGCCGCCCGTCGGCGAGCGGCGTGACGCAACCCGCCTCGTCGCACGATATGCCCACAGCCAGCGAGGCGCTGCCGGCATCGCGCGGATCGGCGTCGGCCGCGAGCCACTCCTTCAGCAGAAAATTGTCCTTGCCCGTCCTGATCAGGTGCAGGCGCCCATCCCCGCCTCGCACGGCGACGCTGGCGCCGTCACCGGCAATCAGGATATCGGGCTGCCGCACCGACAGGCCCCATGCGATGGAGGCCAGCAGCACCACGGCACCGCACCAGCGCAAGGGCGTGCGCAACAGGCCCATCAGGATGATGCCGAGGCTCGCTGCGATCAACGGCGCGATGCCGAACGCCGGGATGCGGCCGACCGCGCCCGGCAATGCCGCCACCCAGCGCGACACCGCGACCATCCAGTCGATGCCGATCCCCATCAGCCACCAGAACACGCCGTCGAGTCCGAAGGGCGCCGCAAGCAGGCCGAGCAGCCCGGCCGGCATCACCAGCGCCGAGACCACGGGCATCGCACCGAGATTGGCGAGCACGCCGTAGGGCGTGACGCGGTGGAAGTGGAAAGCGGCATAGGGCGTGGTCGCAAGCCCTGCGATCAGCGAGGCCAGGAACAGCATCGCGATCTCGCGGCCGCCCCACAGCGCGACGCGCGCGGTCGCCGAATGATCGGGCGCGGCAAACAGGTTCGGCATGCCGATCTGCACCAGCGCAACGAGACCCAGCGTCGCGGCGAAAGACATCTGGAAGCTCGGATGCACCAGCGCCTCCGGCGCAACCGCGAGCACGATCAGCGCCGCCACGGCCAGCGTGCGGAAGGTGATGGCGCGGCGATCGACCATCACGGCAATCAGCACCACGGCGGTCATGAAGAACGATCTCTGCGTTGCCACCTCCGCCCCCGAGAGCAGCAAATAGAACGCGGCCGCAACCAATGCTGCGGCCGCCGACCATTTCTTGATGGCGAAGCCGACGGCAAGGCCCGGGATCAGCGCCAGCAGCGCACGCACCGCGAAGAACACGACGCCCGCGACCACCGCCATGTGATAGCCGGAGATCGAGAGCACGTGTCCGAGCCCCGAGATGAACATGGCATCGTTGACGGGCGCGGAGATTGCATCGCGCCGCCCGGTGAGCAGCGCCGTTGCAATCGCGCGGTTGTCGCCTTCCAGCGTTGCGCGGATGCGCGCGTCGATCGCATCGCGCAGGCCCTGCATGAAGGCGGCGTAGCGCAGCCGCAAGCCCCCGGCGTCCGGCGGCACGGAAGCCGTGATCCCGCCCATCACGAAGCCGGAGGCGCCGATGCCCTGAAAGAACATGTCGCGCGAGAAGTCGTAGCTGCCCGGGCGGACCGGCGAGAGCGGCGGCATCAGCCGTGCCTTGAGCTGCACGAAACTGCCGACCTCGGGCGCGGTGCCTTTGCGCACGGAGAGGCGGACGCGTTCGAGCTTGACGTCGCTGCGCTGCGCCTCCATGGCGGTGACGCGCAGCACGAAGCGGTCGGTGCGCTCACGGATGTCGCGCGTCTCGACGAAGCCCGCCAAGGACACCGAATAAAGCGGTTTTGCGAGCACCGTGTGCGCGATGCGCGCCGTCTTCCAGGTCGCCACGGCAAAGCCGGAAGCGAGCGCTGCAATCATGATCGCAGGCGCGAACAGCCGGCTCCGCCGCAACAGCACCGCGCCAAGCAGCAGTGCGATGGCCGTCGTCGCGACCACCCCCAGCACCGGCTCATGATCGGCAGCAAAATAGAGCGCGATGCCGCCGCCGAAGGCGACCGGCACCCACGGCAGCAGCCGTCCGGGGCCGGCTTCGGCGCGGGCCCATTCCCGTAGCGTTTCGACGATTGCGGGCCAGATGCCGAAGCCCGCAGGGACGAAGCCGCCGGCGGGCGCGGCGCGGCCGACCGGCCACGTCCCGGCAACTCCCTGGGACCGCACTGGCCGGCCCGGCTCCGCCATACCCCTGCACCTAACGCGACGTGATGGGCGCCGAGGCTACCGGAACGTGCGGCGGGGCGAATAGCGGTACAGACCGGGAACGAAGAGGGAGCGCCCTACTTTTCCTCTTCCATCGTCACGGCGACATCCGCCTTGGCGGACAGCCGCACCTTGTTCCCCTCGACACCGGCGACGAGCCCCTTGTCGATGAAATGATGATGGCCCTTGTGGCTGCCCTCGCCGCTGTCCTTCTTGGTCAGCTTGATGCGATTGCCTTCGACCTTGTCGACCGTGCCGACATGGACGCCGTCGGCGCCGATGACTTCCATATGCTCTGCGATGTTCTGCATGGGGTTTCTCCAATTGACCCTTCATAACGCGGAGAGCACGCCTTCGTTCGAATGAAGCGATCGCTTTAGCCGCCGCTTGACGCAGGACGCGCCGCATGCTTTGCGCAATCAAAGATTGCGCTTAATCATCCCCCTACCTTCGCGGCGACCGCTCATGACGAAGCCCCGTATTTCTGTCTTTCTCGTCCTTTCGCTCGTCAGCGGTGGCATCGCACGTGCTGAAACGGATTTTGAACAGCGAGTGAGGAAGAGCCACGAGAAAAATCCTGGCTCCAGTCTCGTCTTCATGCATGCTCGCTTGATCGAGGAGAGTTCGCGCGCGCCGATCTGTCAGCAAATCTGGGTCGACCTGCTCTCCGACAAGGAAAAGAAATTCTCCGTCAAGGTCCAGGATACACCGACATTGTTCGGTCGCGTCCTCAGCAGCGCGACTTACGGAGGAGCCATTATGCTGCCGGCGGGCAAATATGCCGTGCAATCTGTAAGCTGCGAAGGTGCCGCGGGCACCAAGCTCTTGGGGGAGTTCGCGCGATTTCGGGTTGGCTCGGATGAGATTGTAAATGCCGGGTCCCTCGTTATCGACTTTACTCGCGGCCCATTCCAGCTTTTGGAAAAGATGACCTTTACCGGCCGTACGAGTGTGGAAGATATGGGCGAGCAGGCCAAGGCCTCCCTCGCGGAGCGCTCGCCTGTCATTTTCCCGAAGGCGGTGAAGCGCCACATGATATCGAATCCGGCAACATCCGGAAATGCCTCAACCGGAGAATCCGCTAGATCAGCGGCGCCTGCGCCGAGGCGTGGTGGTTGACGATCTTCCAGTCGCCGTCTTCGCGGATGATGACCCAGCTCATCTTGACGACGAGATCGTCCCGCTCGCCGGCGAGGTCGAACGAGATGGTCGCGGCCATGTTGATCAGCTCGGGGCCGGCCAGCGCGGCGTGCATGTCGGAGAACACGGCGCTCGGCTTGTGCCACCGCGGCAGGCCGTTGAAATAGTCGGCAACGCCGTCCCTGCCCCGATAGAGTTTTGGGTTGGAGCCGAAGAAGAACGCGTTCTTCGAATAGAGAGACGACAGCGCGGCCGCATCGAGCGCAGAGAAGCCGGCGCACCATTTCGCGATGATGGCGGAAACGATGGCGCCGGCTTCGCTGCTCATGTCATCCCTCAACCTTTCGCGACTTCCTTCGCGAAGGTGTCGCGCAGGCCGATGGTGCGGGAGAACACCGGCTTGCCGGGCGTCGAGTCCTTGTCGCGGACGAAATAGCCCTGGCGCTCGAACTGCATCGGCTCGGTCGCGTTGCTCTCGGCCACCGAGGCCTCGATCCGGGCATCGGACAGGATCTCCAGCGAATTCGGATTGAGATCGGCCGCGAAATTCGAAGCGTCCGGGCTCGGGTTGGAGAACAGCTGGTTGTAGATGCGGACCTCCGCCGGCACGGACGTCGCCGCCGGCAGCCAGTGCATCGTCGCCTTGACCTTGCGGCCGTCGGGCGCGTTGCCGCCCTTGGTCGCGGGGTCGTAGGTGCAGCGCAGCTCCACCACCTCGCCCTTGTCGTTCTTGATCACGCCGGTGCATTTGACGAAATAGGCGTAGCGCAGCCGCACCTCGTTGCCGGGCGACAGGCGGAAGAACTTCTTCGGCGGGTTCTCCATGAAGTCGTCCTGCTCGATATAGAGCTCGCGGCCGAACGTGATTTTCCGCGTGCCCGCGCTGGGATCATCCGGATGGTTGATCGCCTCGAGCTCCTCGGTCTGGCCCTCCGGGTAGTTCTCGATCACGACCTTGAGCGGCTTGAGCACCGCCATGCGGCGCTGCGCGGTGCGGTTCAGCTCCTCGCGGATGCAGAACTCCAGCATGCCGACATCGACCACGCTGTTGGCTTTCGCGACGCCGATGCGCTTGACGAATTCGCGCAGCGCTGCCGGCGGCACGCCGCGGCGGCGCATGCCTGCCATGGTCGGCATGCGCGGATCGTCCCAGCCGGCGACATGGCCGTCGCGGACGAGCTGGGTCAGCACGCGCTTGGACAGCAGCGTATAGGTCAGGTTGAGCCGCGCGAATTCATACTGATGCGGCTGCGACGGCACCGGCAGCTTCTCGATGAACCAGTCGTAGAGCGGCCGGTGGTCCTCGAACTCCAGCGTGCAGATCGAGTGCGTGATGCCTTCGATCGCGTCCGACTGGCCGTGGGCGTAATCGTAGCTCGGATAGATGTGCCACTTGGTCCCGGTGCGCGGATGGTGCGCGTGCAGGATGCGGTACAGCACGGGGTCGCGCAGATTGATGTTGCCGGCGGCCATGTCGATCTTGGCCCGCAGCACGCGCGCGCCGTTGGGGAATTCGCCCGCCTTCATGCGGCGGAACAGGTCGAGGTTCTCGGCCACGCTGCGGTCGCGGAACGGCGAGTTCTTGCCCGGCTCGGTCAAGGTGCCGCGCGACAGGCGGATCTCCTCCTGGGTCTGGTCGTCGACATAGGCGAGCCCGTCGCCGATCAGCTTCTCGGCCCATTCGTACAGGCGGTCGAAATAGTCCGAGGCGAAGAACAGGTTCTTGCCCCAGTCGAAGCCGAGCCAGCGCACGTCGGCCTGGATGGAATCGATATATTCCTGCTCTTCCTTGACCGGATTGGTGTCGTCGAAGCGCAAATGGCAGCGGCCCGGAAACTCCTGGGCGATGCCGAAATTGAGCGCGATCGACTTGGCATGGCCGATATGCAGATAGCCGTTCGGCTCCGGCGGGAACCGGGTCACGATCTCCCTGTATTTGCCCTGGTCGAGGTCGGCCTGGATGATGTCACGAATGAAATCGCGCCCAACCTCAGCTGCCACCGGTTCTGTCATTACGAAAATCCTGTCGGGAAATCAGCGGTCCTTCTGCCAAATTCGCTGGGCTGAGCCAAGGGCTTAAGCGAGGTCTGGCGGTCCGCCACCGGGCTTTAGTTATGCTGCGGTCCTGTTATATACCACCGCCTCCAATGCATAGGCCCTGCCAAGAATGACCTCCCCCGTCGTCACCCGCTTCGCCCCCTCGCCGACCGGCTTCCTCCATATTGGGGGCGCCCGCACGGCGCTGTTCAACTGGCTCTATGCCAAGAAGCACGGCGGCAAGATGCTGCTGCGGATCGAGGACACCGACCGGGAGCGCTCCACCGAGGCCGCGATCGGCGCCATCCTCGACGGGCTGAAATGGCTGGAGCTTGGCTGGGACGGCGAGGTCATCTACCAGTTCAGCCGCGCCGCCCGTCACCGCGAGGTCGCCGAGCAACTGCTTGCCGACGGCAAGGCCTATCGCTGTTACGCCACCGCCGAGGAGCTCACCGCGATGCGCGAGAAGGCGCGCAGCGAGGGCCGCACCCGCCTCTACGACGGCCTATGGCGCGACCGCGACCCGGCCACGGCGCCGAGCGACGTCAAGCCCACCATCCGCCTGCGCGCGCCGCAGACCGGCGAGACCGTGATCGAGGACCAGGTGCAGGGCCGCGTGGTCTGGCAGAACGAGAACCTCGACGACCTCGTCCTGTTGCGCGGCGATGGCAACCCGACCTACATGCTCGCGGTGGTCGTGGACGACCACGACATGGGCGTCACCCATGTCATCCGCGGCGACGACCATCTGATCAACGCCGCCCGCCAGAAGCAGATCTACGATGCGATGGGCTGGACCCTGCCGAGCATGTCCCACATCCCGCTGATCCACGGGCCGGACGGCTCCAAGCTGTCGAAGCGGCACGGCGCGCTCGGCGTCGATGCCTACCGCGCCATGGGATACCTCCCCGCCGCGCTGCGCAACTATCTCGTCCGGCTCGGCTGGAGCCATGGCGACCAGGAGATCTTCTCGACCGAGGAGATGATCGCGGCCTTCGACCTCGCCAGCGTTGGGCGGGCGGCGGCCCGCTTCGATTTCGCCAAGCTGGAAAACCTCAACGGCCATTACATCCGCCACGCCGACGATCAATCGCTCGTGAAGATGTTCGAGGACGTGCTCGACCATCTCGTGCCCGCGCGCGACGAGCTTAAGGCCAAGTTAAACGACACCACGCGCGCGCAGCTGGCGAAGGCCATGCCAGCCCTGAAGGAGCGTGCCAAGACGCTGATCGAGCTGATCGACGGCGCCTACTTCATCTTCGCGGACCGGCCGCTGCAGCTCGATCCCAAGGCGCAGGCGCTGCTGACGCCAGAGAACCGCAAGTTGATCGGCCAGCTTCATTCCGCGCTGGAGAAAGTCGAGACGTGGAGCGGCGCCACCACGGAAGCTGCGCTGCGCGCTTTTGCCGAGGAAAATAGTCTCAAACTCGGCGCGGTCGCCCAGCCCTTGCGGGCCGCGCTGACCGGACGGACCACGTCGCCTGGTATATTTGAGGTTTTGGACGTCCTGGGACGCCAGGAGAGCCTTGGGCGGCTTAAGGATCAGTCTACGACGTAAGTCGATCATGCGTGCGGCGATCTTGCAGCGCACACAGCAATAATATACCCATCTCCCCGTACATTCTGGAACTTCCGGCCTGCCCCCAATGATCTTCCGCGGGGCCTCCGGCACCGGCCCGTTTCACCACACATCGGGGACCTACGATGGACGCAAAACCAAACAACAAGACCGCCACGCTGACGGTCGGAAACAAGAATTACGATCTTCCGATCCTCAGCGGCAGCGTCGGGCCTGATGTCATCGATATCGGCAAGCTCTACGGCCAGTCGGGCCTGTTCACCTACGATCCGGGCTTCACCTCGACCGCGAGCTGCCAGTCCAAGATCACCTATATCGACGGCGACGCGGGCGTGCTGGAATACCGCGGCTACCCCATCGAGCAGCTCGCCGAGCACGGCGACTTCCTGGAGACCTGCTATCTCCTGCTTTACGGAGATCTGCCGACCGCCGCGCAGAAGAAGGATTTCGACCACCGCGTGACCCATCACACGATGGTGCACGAGCAGATGGCCCGCTTCTTCCAGGGCTTCCGCCGCGACGCCCATCCGATGGCGATCATGGTTGCGGCCGTCGGCGCGCTCGCCGCGTTCTATCACGACAGCACCGACATCAACGATCCGAAGCAGCGCATGATCGCTTCCATGCGCATGATCGCGAAGATCCCGACGCTGGCGGCGATGGCCTACAAGTACACCGTCGGCCAGCCCTTCGTTTATCCGAAGAACTCGCTGGGCTTTGCCGAGAACTTCCTGAACATGTGCTTCGCGGTGCCGTGCGAGGACTACAAGGTCAGCCCGGTGCTCGCCGACGCGCTCGAGAAGATCTTCATCCTGCACGCCGATCACGAGCAGAACGCCTCGACCTCGACCGTGCGCATCGCCGGCTCCTCCGGCGCCAACCCGTTCGCCTGCATCGCGGCGGGCATCGCCTGCCTCTGGGGCCCGGCGCATGGCGGCGCCAACGAAGCCGCGCTCAACATGCTCTATGACATCGGCACGGTCGACAAGATCCCCGAGTTCATCGCCAAGGTGAAGGACAAGAACTCCGAAGTCCGCCTGATGGGCTTCGGCCACCGCGTCTACAAGAACTACGATCCGCGCGCCAAGATCATGCAGAAGATGTGTCACGCCGTGCTCAAGGAGACCGGCCATGGCGACGATCCGATGCTGAAGGTGGCCCTCGAGCTCGAGAAGATCGCGCTGAGCGACCAGTACTTCATCGACCGCAAGCTCTACCCGAACGTCGACTTCTATTCGGGCATCACGCTGAAGGCGATGGGCTTCCCGGTCTCGATGTTCACCGTGCTGTTCGCGGTCGCGCGCACCGTTGGCTGGATCAGCCAGTGGAGCGAGATGATCGAGGACCCGCAGCAGAAGATCGGCCGCCCGCGCCAGCTCTACACCGGCGTCGCCAAGCGCGACTACGTGCCGATGAAGGATCGCAAGTAAAGTCTGACGAAATAGGTCAGCGGAACGGCGCCATCGCAAGATGGCGCCGTTTTTGTTTCGCGCAGATGCCGCAGGGTGGCCCCCCACGACACCAATCGCGCCGTTCCACGTTGCTGCCGCGCACAACAACAAGTCCAAGCATCACGCCGGCAAACGCTTGACAGTCCAAATGCCCCGCGCGCATTCTTACACTAAGTAAGAATGACGACGGGGATGGAAATGCCGGAGCAGCCGAGAAGTCGGCGGCAGACGCGCGCTGCCATTTTGACTCATCTGCTTCAGTCGGGCGGCTCGTTTCGCCCGCCTCTGGCCAAGGCCGTGCGGCTGTCGGAAGCGAGCCTGTCGCGCATCCTGTTCGACCTGAAGGCCGAAGGCCTGATCGAGGAGGTGCGGCGCCCTGCCCCTTACGTCGGCGGCCCGACCGGCCTCGTGTCGCTCGACGGCTCGGTCGCGCTTGCGGCCTTCGAGCTGACCGCTCAGCACCTCAGCGTCGGCGTCGGCGGCCTGTCGGGCGAGTTGCGCTACACCGAACGCGTGCCGCTGCCGAAGAAACCGACCACCGAGACTGTCGGCGGCGTGTTTCGCGAAGCCATGGCGTTGCTGCGCGATTGGACGCGGCGCCGCCGGATCACGCTGTCGCAGATCGGGGTCTCCATTCCCGGCCTCGGCCGTCTCAGCATCTCGGCCAATCCGATCATCCCCTGCGACGTCGGGCGTATCAACGGCATGTTCGCCGAGATGTTCGCCGACGTGCCGCTCGAATTCACCAATTCGGTCGTCGCTCACGCCACGTTCCACCGCTGCCGCACGGAAAACTATCCGTTCAACGACGCCCATCTGTTCGTCCTGGTCAGCCAGGGCGTTGCGGGCACCTGGATGGACCATCCGAGCGAGACCGACGCTCTCCAGCCGGTCGAGCTTGGCCACATGGTCTTCGGCCCCGATGGGCCGCGGTGCCGCTGCGGCCACCACGGCTGCGTCGAGGCGTACACGTCGCTACCCGCCGTGGCCGGGCTTCTCGGCGTTGCCGAGACCGAATTGCTCCAGCTCGGCAGCGACTGGGTGAACACGATTCCGATGTCCTCGCGCGTGCGGCAGGAGCTGCGACGACGCCTGTTCCGCCTCGGCCTTGCGATCGGCAATACGCTGAACGTGAAGCCGTGCGGCGGCGTTGCGATCAGCGGCTGGCCGTCGATGCTCGCCGAGGACGATCGCAACGCCGTGGTCGAAGGCATCGACGCGTGCCTCTTGGGCGGACGCAAACTGGCGCAGGTGTCCCTCGCCTTCGTTCCGCCGTCGACCGGCAACGATCCGAAGGCCGCGCTCGCCTTCGCCGCCTTCTGCCTCGCCAGCCGTGGCGGCATGCCCGCCACCTCGACGGAGGCCGCCTGACATGCACTGAACCTGCACGTTCCACACGCGCGAAAGACTTCACACCGGGAGGAACTGAAATGCCGATCACAACAACAAGGCGTCGTCTGCTCGCTGGATCCGTGGCCGCGCTCGCATTGCCGGCATTTGCCCGTGCGCAAGGCGCTGTCAAACCGCGCCTCACCGCAATCTCGCAATGGTCCGCGGGCAGCGATGGTGCGGCCATCACTGCGCTCGGCAAGAAGTTCGAGGAGAAGGGCGGCGTCTGGCAGCACTCGCCCGTCCCCGGTTTCACCACCGAGATGATGAACAAGCTGCGCGCCCAGATCATGGCCGGCGATCCGCCGGCCTGCTCGCAGCTCAAGGGCCCCGAGATCGCGGCCTGGTCGAAGATTGCCCCGACCGTCGATCTCGACGCCGTGGTCGCCGCCGCCGGCTATGAGAAGGTCGTCGCGCCGGACCTTGCAAAACTGCACAAGCCGGGCGGCAAATGGATCGCACTGCCGCTGCAGATCTACAGCACCAACATGCTGTTCCTGTCCAAACGCGCGATGGACAAGGCCAAGGCCGACAAGATCCCCGTCACATGGGCTGACTTCAACGACCTCGCCGAAAAGATGAAATCAGGCGGCGTCGCCTTCCCCATCGCCAATGGCGGGACCCGTCCCGACGACGGGCAGAAATTCGAGGCTGCTCTCGCCGGCATCAGTCCGCTCGCATACCGCGCCGCCATCATGAATCTCGAGAAGAAGGCCCTGGAGGGCCCCGAGATCAAGGCTGCGTTCGCGCAGGTGCGCAAGATCGCCGATTGGATGGACCCCAATGTCGGCGCCCAGCACTTCTCGACCAATCTGAAGCGCTTCGTCGACGGCGACATGGGCATGATGATCATGGGCGGCTGGGCGCAGGGCGTGTTGCGCAATGCCGGTTTCAAGTTCGAGGACTTCACGATTGCGCCGGGCCCGAGTGATAACGGCAAGCCTGTGTTCCTGCTGAATGCCGATGCCTTCATCTTCTGGCAGCGCAAGGAGCCCGACCTGCAGGCCGGTCAGACGCTGATGGCCCAGCTCGTCATGGATCCGGCGATCCAGACCATGTATTCGCAGATCACGGGATCGATCCCCGTGCGCACCGACGTCGATCTGTCCGGCGAAGGCTGGTCGGAGGGTCAACGGACCACCGCGGCCGCCCTCAAGAACGCCATCGCCAGCAACCAGGCCGTCCTCAGCATGGCGCACAACATGGCGCAGGAAAACGGCATGACGGCCGCGATGATCGACGTGATCACGGAGTACGTGAAGAACAAGACGATCAAGCCCGAGCAGGCCGCCACGCGCCTCGCCGAGGCCGTCGAGGGCGCGCGTTGAGCAATGCCGCCGCGATCAGACCGGGCCGGCCGGCGCTCCCTGAATGGGTGCGCCGGCTGCCCGAATATCTGATGATCTGGGTGCCGCTGCTGCTGTCCGCAGCGCACCTCGTGTCGTTCTCGCTGTGGACGATCTGGATCTCGTTCACGCCGTCGACGCTCATTCCCGTTATGGGCTGGGTGGGACTGCGCAACTACACGGCGGTCGCGGCATCGCGGAACTGGCAGATCGCCTTCGACAATCTGCTGCTGTTCGGCTGCGCTTTCGTGGTGTTGAGCGCGGCGACCGGCCTCATCCTGGCGATCCTGCTCGATCAGCGCATCCGCGGCGAGAACGTGCTGCGATCGATCTTCCTCTATCCCCTCGCGGTGTCGTTCGTCGTCACCGGCACGGTGTGGAGCTGGCTGCTCAATCCTGGCCTCGGGATCCAGAAACTGGTCCGCGATCTCGGCTGGACCTCCTTCAGGTTCGACTGGCTGATCGACCGCGACATGGCGATCTGGACCATCGTCATCGCTGCGATCTGGCAATCCTCCGGCTTTGCCATGGCGTTGTTCCTGGCCGGCCTTCGCTCCGTCGATGCCGACATCATCAAGGCCGCACAGATCGACGGCGCCGGGCCGGTCCGAATCTACCGGCGCATCATTCTGCCGTCGCTGTGGCCGATCACCATCACCGTCGTCGTGATCCAGTTGCAATTCGCGATTTCGACCTTCGACCTCGTCCGCGCGCTCACCAATGGCGGGCCGGGAATTGCGACCCAGCTGCCGGCCCTGGTCGTCTACGACTTGATGTTCCAGCGCAGCCTGCTCGGCCGGGGCGCGGCGGCGGCAGTGCTGATGCTGCTCATTCTGCTCGCGGTGCTGCTGCCGTATGCAGCCTGGCGATATCTCCAGCGACGGCGGGCCGCCCATGCCTGACCGTACCTTCGCTCCGAGCCGGATCTGGATCTATCTCGTCGTCTCGCTGATCGCCGCAGCCTGGCTCGCGCCGCTCGCCGTTGTCGTTCTGAACTCGCTGCGGACCAACGAGGAGATCGCGCAGGGGTCGATGATCGGCTGGCCGCAGCATCTGGCCTGGAGCAACTACGCCGCAGCCTGGAGCGGCTTCTGCGTCGCCGAGACCTGCGCCGGCATCCGGCCGTACATGCTGAACTCCGCGCTGATCACGATCCCCGCAACGATATTCTCGACCCTGCTCGGCGCTGTCGCCGGTTACGCCGTGTCGCTCTGGCGCTTTCGCGGCGACACCTGGATCTACGGCATCGTCACGCTCGGCCTGTTCCTGCCCCAGCAGATGCGTCTTCTGCCCTGGACCATCGTGCTGCGGGACATCGGTCTCATCAACACGCTGGCGGGCCTCGTGCTGATCCACACCATCCAGGGGCTGTCCTTCACCACGCTGTTCTGCCGCAACTATTATGTCGCCATTCCCCATGAGTTGATCCGGGCCGCGCGGATCGACGGCGCTGGTTTCTTCCGTATCTTCTGGCGCATCATCCTGCCGCTATCGGGGCCGATCCTGATCGTCACAGTGATCTGGCAGTTCACCCATATCTGGAACGAATTCCTCTATGGCGTGACGTTCACGACCGGCCAGCAGCAGCCGGTCACGGCCGCCCTCATCGCGCTATCCGCCGCCGTCGCCGATATCCCGCAGCATGGCGTGCAGAGCGCAGCGGTGATCATCGCCGCGCTGCCCACGCTGCTGATCTACCTCCTCGGCGGCAAATACTTCGTCCGCGGCCTGACTGCCGGGGCGGTGAAATGATGGAGACGTCATGGCAGCACTGAGCATTCGCGCCCTGTCCAAGCGCTACGCCAATCTGGAGGTGCTGAAGGACATCGCCCTCGACATCGAGAGCGGCGAGTTCACCGTGCTGGTCGGGCCGTCCGGTTGCGGCAAGTCCACGCTGCTCAACATCGTCGCCGGGCTCGACCGCCCCAGTGCCGGGACGATCGAGATCGGCGGGCGCGTCGTCAACGATGTCGCGCCGAAAGACCGCGACATCGCCATGGTGTTCCAGTCCTACGCGCTTTATCCCTCGATGACGGTGCGGCAGAACATCACCTTCGGCATGGAATGCCGTCACGTGCCCAAGACCGCGCAGGAAGCCGCGGTCGCGAATGTCGCAAAACTGCTCCAGATCGAGCCGCTGCTCGGCCGCAAGCCGTCGCAGCTCTCCGGCGGCCAGCGCCAGCGCGTCGCGATGGGGCGGGCCCTGGTGCGCGATCCCCTGCTCTTCCTGTTCGACGAGCCGCTGTCCAATCTCGACGCCAAGCTGCGCGTCGAGATGCGGATGGAGATCAAGCGGCTGCACCAGCGCATCGGCGCCACCATCGTCTATGTCACCCACGACCAGATCGAGGCCATGACGATGGCGACGCGGATCGCCGTGATGCATCAGGGCCGCGTGCAGCAATTCGCCGACCCCGACACCGTGTACCGCTATCCCGCCAATCTGTTCGTCGCCCGCTTCATGGGCTCGCCGCCGATGAACACCATTCGGGCCCGGCTCGAGAGCGACAAGGACGGGCTGGTGGCCGTGATCGGCGCGGGCCGCCCGGACCAGATCCGCCTGCGCCTGAGAGATTATGACGGCGCGGCGCCCTTTGTCGGACGCGACGTCGTGGTCGGCATCCGGCCGGAATGCATTGCCGAGGGCAGCCGCGCGTTCTCAGGCGACGCGCCTGTCCTCGTCGAGGCACCGGTGGACATGGTCGAGCCGACCGGTGCCGAGACGATGGTGTCGCTGCGGCTCGGGGGCGAACCCGCGATGGCGCGCATCTCGCCCGATATCCGCCCTGCGCCGGGCGCATCCGCCTCTTTCGCGCTCGACACCCGCCGCATTTGCCTGTTCGACCCCGAGACGGAGCGACTGATCGCATGACGAAGACGACCTATTCGAGCCTCGCGGACCGCGTGGTGCTGATCACCGGTGGCGCCAGCGGCATCGGCGCCGCCTTCGTGCGTGCCTTCGCCGCCCAAGGCGCCCGCGTCGCGTTCCTCGATATCGATGAAGCCGCCGGCGCCGCGCTGGCCGCGGAGGTCGCGGCCGCATGCGGTGCGGCACCGCTGTTCGTGCCCTGCGACCTCCTGGATATCGAGGCCCTGCGCGCCGCCATGGCGCAGGTTCGGCAAAGGCTCGGCGACGCCGCGGTGCTCGTCAACAACGCCGCCAATGATCAGCGACAGGTGCTGACCGAGGTGACGCCCGCCGAATTCGACTGGATGATGGGCGTCAATCTCAAGCACGTCTTCTTTGCCGCGCAGGCGGTGGTGCCGCAGATGCGGGCGCGCGGCGGCGGTTCGATCATCAACATGTCGTCGATCGCCTGGATGCGCGGCGCACCGGCGCTGCCGGTCTACGCCGCGGCGAAGGCGGCCATCGTCGGCTTCACCAACTCGCTGGCGCGATCGGTCGGCCCCGACCGCATCCGCGTCAACGCGATTGCACCGGGCATGGTCATTACCGAGCGGCAGCGGCGGCTATGGTATCCGGACGAACGGGTCATTGCCGAAATGCGCTCGCGCCAAGCTGTTCCGGACGCGGTCACGCCCGAGGACATCGCGAATATGGCGCTTTTCCTCGCCTCCGACGAAAGCCGGCGCATCACCAGCCAGTGTTTCCGTGTGGACGCAGGGCTCGCATAGGGCGTGCAGTCGGGCCGCTACCGGCGGCTCAGAAACGCTCGGGCCGCACCACCTCCACGTCACCGACGGAGACGAGGCCTACCTGCTGGGCTACCACGGCAAACACAGCCTGCAACAACTCGTCCAGCCGAACCGGATCGACGATGCACCAAACAACGAACATCCCGGCGGCGGCGCCGACCTGGCCATCCGCTTCCCATCGGCCGGCTCGCCCGCGACCACCCACGACCGGGGCGACCGAATATCCACTCACACCCGTGCGCTCGAGTTTCTCGGTCAGCCGCTTCAGCAGTGCCCGTTCGATGAGAATCTCGATCCGCTTCTTGGCAAACGTCTGCATGCAGTCCTCACCGCGCGATCATCTGAGCGGCAGCAATGTAGAGCGGGATGCCGACGATCAGATTGAAGGGAAATGTCAGGCCAAGCGAGAGCGTCAGGGCGATCGCCGGGTTTGCCGCAGGAAGAGCGAGCCGCATCGCAGCCGGGACTGCGATGTAGGAAGCGGATGCACCGAGCGTCATCAAAACTGCAGTGCTGCCGGCCGATAACCCGATGAGCCAGGCAAAGAGCGCCGCAAACGCCGCGCCGATGAACGGCATTATCCAGGCAAAGCCTGCAACCGGAACGGACAGCGACTTCCAGCCGTCCCGCAGGCCGCGGCCGGCGATCAGGCCCATATCGAGCAGGAAGACGCACAGGAAGCCGGGGAAGGCATCGAGCAGGAAAGGCTTGAGCGAGGTCATGCCGCGTTCACCCGTGATGCATCCAACCGCGAACGCACCGAGCAAGGCAACGATCGAGCCGTTCAGTGCGATCTCGCGCAAGAAGTCTCCGGACATGTCACCGCTCCCCCTCCCTTCACGGCTGCGGGCGATCATCAGCGCCGAGAAGATCGCCGGCGTCTCCATCGCGGCCGCGACCGCGATCATATAGCCGTCGTAAGGCAAGGCGAGCTGCGTGAGTGCGCCGGTGACGGCCACGAAGGTCACGGCCGATATCGATCCGTAATGACCGGCAACGGCGGCAGCATTGATGTGGTCCAGGCCGGCGCCGCGCAGGAAGGCGTACGCAATGAATGGCAAGCCGGCCGACAACACGACGCCGGCCAGGATCGTCAGCGCCAGCGCAGGCGTCAGACCCTGATGGGCCACTTCGGCGCCGCCACGGAAGCCGATCGAGATCAGCAGATAAAGTGACAGAAAACGTGCAATAGCCTCTGGCACCGAGAGGTCCGAGCGTCCGAGCGAGGCGCCGAGCCCCATGCCGAAGAACAACACCGAAGGCGAGACGAGATTCTGGGCGGCGAGCGCAAGCAAGGTATCCTCCATCCGGTGGGGCGAATGGAGCGCTGGATAGCTTTCCGCGGACGTTTGACAAAATTGATTGTATCAAGCATCATGATTGAAATTGGCAATGATGATGCCCCGCTCTCGCCTGAACCTGGATATCGACCTCGTGCGATCCTTCGTGACGATCGTCTCGCTCGGCAATTTCACGCGCGCCGCTCAGTCGCTAGGCCTGCAGCAATCGACGGTGTCCCTGCAGATTCGCCGGTTGGAGCAACTTGTCGGCGGCACGCTCCTCGAGCGCTCGCCGCAATCGGTCGCACTGACTGCCGAGGGCGAGACGTTTTTCGACTACGCGCGGCGCCTGCTCGATCTCAATGACGAGATCGTCGCGCGCATCCGGGAGCCCGCGATACGGGGGCTCGTGCGCCTCGGCGCGCCCGAGGATTTCGCGACCCGCCACCTCCCCGACGTGCTTGCTCGCTTTGCCCACGCCTATCCCCAGGTCGACCTGGAAGTGACCTGCGATCTGACTATGAATCTGATCGAGCGCTTTCGCAAAGGTGCTTTCGATCTGGCGCTCATCAAGCGTGAGCGTTCCATCGAAATTCCCGGCACCCGTGTATGGCGTGAGCCGCTGGTCTGGGTCACGGGTGGGGTTGATCTCAGACAGGGGGTGCTGCCGCTCGCGGTCTCGCCCAAACCCTGCGTCTATCGGAAGCGGGCGACCGAGGCGCTCGATCGTGCCAAACGATCGTGGCGGATCGCTTACACCTGCGGATCGCTGGCTGGAACGCTCGCCGCGGTCCGCGCGCGACTCGGCGTCACGGTGCTTCCGAAGGACATGGTACCTCTCGATCTTCACGTCGTGGACGGAAAGCCGATGCCCGACTTGAAGGACACCGAAGTGGCGATCCTGGAGCGCGATCGCCTTCCGCTCCCCGCGCAGCGACTTAAGGACTTCGTGGTCAAGACCCTCAACTAAGTCCATCATGCGTGACCTTCGAGAGCCGGAATCTTGCACGGCCGATGAGGCCGGGCGCGGCATTGGGACGCGGCATTTCGGCGGAAATAAACAACCCGCAGTGATCCGGCTATCGGGACGCGTCGTTTCGTGAAGGTCGATCGCAACTGATCGCACGGTGCGGTGCGCCCCTTGGGTGCATCCGTCCCTTCTGCATGGATGGAACCATAGTTGGAGAACATGATGACGCCCGCAATTCGTTCGTTCGTGGCCGGAGCCGCCATGGTCGCTGGCCTGCTAGGCCCTTCTGTCGCGCGCGCCGGCGACATCGTGGACACTGCCGTTTCCGCCGGTTCGTTCACCACGCTGGTGACAGCCGTGAAAGCTGCCGGTCTCGTGAATACGCTCAAGGGCAAGGGACCATTTACGGTGTTCGCACCAAACGACGCAGCATTCGCAAAGCTGCCCCCGGGGACCGTCGAGTCGCTCTTGAAGAACAAGGCCAAGCTCGCGGCCGTTCTGAAGTATCACGTCGTCCCGGGCCGCGTGAAAGCGGCCGACGTCGCCGGGAAGTCGCTGAAGGTCGCGACCGTTCAGGGGCAGCCAATCAGCGTCGACGGCAGTCTTGGTGTCCGCGTCAATGACGCGCACGTTATCCAGCCGGACATAGAGGCGTCGAACGGCGTCATTCACGTCATCGACACGGTGCTTCTGCCGCCGGCGCGTGCGAAAAAGATGCACCACTGAGATCGGCGGGACTGCTCGGCCGCGGGCAGCACCGAGCGTTCAAGTCGCGGCATGAGCTGCGCTCGGTCTGGCCGGGGACGACGTCCCCGGTCAGCACGTGACGTCTGAGCTCCGCGCTGCAGGCAAGAGCTGTGAGGAGATTCTAGCTCGC
Organism: Bradyrhizobium sp. UNPF46; assembly: GCF_006658625.1. Classification (NCBI taxonomy): domain Bacteria; kingdom Pseudomonadati; phylum Pseudomonadota; class Alphaproteobacteria; order Hyphomicrobiales; family Nitrobacteraceae; genus Bradyrhizobium; species Bradyrhizobium sp. UNPF46. The sequence goes on along the minus strand of NZ_LFJB01000065.1, from coordinate 15,612 downwards.
TCGCCTGCCCTTCCGCATCGTGGCCAGCACGATGTCGGCCGCGAGCACGCTCGGCGACTTGTTGCCGGTCGACATGATCTGGTCGAGCTGGGCAAAGGCCTCGACCTGCTGCCGCCGCAGCGGGGACTCCGTCAGCACATCATGAAGCGCAGGCGCCAGCTTGTCCGGCGTGCAATCCTCCTGCAGGAACTCCGGAATGACGTCCCTGCCGATCACGAGATTGGCGAGGATCACCGAGGAGACGCGGATCGCGCGGCGCAGGATGAAGGCCTCGATCGCGCCGACGCGATAGGCCGTCACCATCGGAATGCCTGACAGCGCGAGCTCCAGCGTCACCGTGCCGGACTTGGCCAGCGCCGCGCGCGCGATGCGGAAGGCGGCGCGCTTTTCGTTCTCTCCGATCACGATCTGCGGCTTGACCGGCCAGTTCGCGATGCCCTCGCGGATGGTGGCTTCGAGATGCGGCATGGTCGGCAGCATCAGGTCGAAGGCGCGGCCTTCCGCTCGCAGGCGGGCGAGCGTCGCGCCGAACACGTCGAGATGGTGCCTGACCTCGCTGCGGCGGCTGCCGGGCAGCACCAGCAGCACCGGCGGCTCACTGTTGCGGCGTGCCTGCTCCTCTTCGTTCGGCCGCAGCGAGGGCAATTGCTCGATCAGGGGATGGCCGACATAGCTGCAGGGCGGCCCGCCCAACTTGCGGTATTCCTCGGGCTCGAACGGCAACAGGCCGAGCACATGGTCGACATAGCCGAGCATGGTCCGCGCCCGGCCCGGCCGCCACGCCCAGAGCTGCGGCGAGACGTAATCGACCACTGGGATCGCGGAATTCTTTGCGCGAACGCGGCGGGCGACGCGGTGGGTGAAATCCGGGCTGTCGATGATGACGAGCGCGTCGGGCGCGCTCTCCAGCACGGCGTCCACGGTCTTGCGGATCAACCCCAGGATCTTCGGCAATTGCTGCACCACCGCGGCGAATCCGACGATCGACAGCTCCTCGATCGGAAACAGCGATTCGAGCCCCTCACGCGCCATGGTGCGGCCGCCGACGCCGACGAACTGCACGCCGTCGCCGAGGCGCTGGCGCAGCACCTTCATCAAGGCGCTGCCGAGCCGGTCGCCGGATTCCTCCGTGGCGATCAGGAAGATCTTGCGCTGGGGATCGCGCGACTGCATCACGCCGGCAGGCCGATGATGAAGAGATATTTCGCGTCGGCAAGCGCGATCATCGCCTGCGGCTCGGCGGCGATGGTGTTGCCGGCGATGACGGCAATGCCCGCGAGCCCGGCGGCCGCGACGCCCTCGATGGTGCGCGGGCCGATCGTCGGCAGATCGAAGCGCAGATCCTGGCCGCTCTTCGGCGCCTTCACCAGCACGCCGCGGCCGGCGGCCGCGCGAATGCGGCCCTCCTCGCGCAGCCGCGCGACGCGCGCGAGCAGTGCATCCGTGCCCTCGATGTCCTCGACCGCCACCACATGGCCGTCGATTACGACCGCCGCCTGGCCGATGTCGAACGGACCGAGCGCGGTCAGCACGGCACGGCCGCGCGCGATGTCGGCCTTGGCATTATCATTCGGCCAGGCACGGCTGATGCTGCCCTCGGGCATCAGCAGATCGGGCGCGACGTCCTTGATGCCGACCATGCGAAAGCCGCCCTGCTCGAGGATGCGGCCGACACCGGAGAGCAGATGATCGTCGCCGCCGCGGAAGGCACGGATGACGTTGCCGAGCAAGCGCAGCGTGGTGACGTCGAAACGGATCTCGGACAGCGAGGGCCGTACCAAGGTGCCTATGAAGATCAGGTCGCGGCAGCCCTCCTCGCGAAACAGCCGCATCGCGCGACCGAGCTGGCCGACCGAGATCCAGCGGTGACGGAATTGCTCCACACGCGCCGGATCGCAGGCGCCCCGAAGGGGAAACAGCACCGGCGTGATGCCGCGGGCGGCGAGCGAGTCGGCGACCGCGAACGGCATCGCGCCGCCGCCGGCGACGATACCGACCGGCGATGAGAGCTCCGCAGCCGCTGATGTCATGCCCGCGGCCATATCCAAGATCACTTCGTGATGGCGGGAAGGCAGAGCGGGCGCTTGCCCTTGCCGATGAAGTCGAGAATCTCGGCGATCGCCGGATCTTCGCCCGCGAGCGACCTGGATGCCTCCAGCCGCTCGGCGAAGGTGCCGGGGCCATGGAAGAGCTTCTGGTAGAACGCCCGCACGGTCGCCAGCCGCTGCTTGGTGAATTTGCGCCGCTTCATGCCGATCAGGTTGAGGCCTTCCAGCACCGCGTACTGGCCGTTGACCAGGCCGAACGGAATGATGTCGTCGCGGACACCGCACACGCCGCCGACCATCACCTGCGGGCCGATGCGGGTGAACTGGTGCACCGCGGACAGGCCACCGATGAAGACGAAGTCGCCGATCTCGCAATGACCGCCGAGCGTCGCCGACGTCGCGAAGATCACGTCATTGCCGACATGGCAATCGTGGCCGACATGGCTGCAATTCATGAAGTAGCCGCGATCGCCGACGGTGGTGATGCCGCCGCCAGCGACAGTGCCAGCGTTCATGGTCACGGATTCCCGGATGGTGCAGCCCGAGCCGATCTTCAGCTGCGTCAGCTCGCCCCGGTAGCTGAGCGACTGCGGCGGCGTGCCCAGCGAGGCAAAAGGATAGATGGTGCAATCGTCGCCGATGGTCGTCTGTGCGGTGACGTGCACATGCCCGATCAGCTTGCAGTTCGCACCGATCACGACGTTCGGGCCGATGATGCAAAAGGGGCCGATCTCGGTGCCCTCGCCGATCACGGCGCCGTCCGCGATCCGTGCGGTGGGATCAATCTTGCTCATCAAGCAATCTTACTCGTTAGGAAGCTCTGATTATGTATTGAAGTCGCTCGGTTTTCCGGTGGTTAGCGCGACTTTGCCCGATCTGTCCAGTGACGTATCATCTCGCCGTGTTTCAAGTATCGGATGAGGCGGCCGTCCCGGTTCGCCAGCAAGTTCATGCGGAGCTTCAGCACTCGTGGTCAGGGCCTTGGCACTTCTGCTCGCACAGCTTGCCGCCGCGCCGATCGTATCCGAGACGGTCGCGACCGGTGATCGCGGCGCCATCGACCTCGCGACATTCGAATGCCGCGACATCGATCGCAGCACGGTGCTTCAGCGCGTCTGCTACGACCGCGCGCGGCACGATCTCGTCGTCGCGACCAGCGGCGGCTATGCGCGCTATTGCGGCGTCGCGGCCGAGACGGTCGACCGCCTTCTCGGCGCGCCGTCCATGGGCCAATTCTTCAACCGGCATATCAGGCGCGAGGCCGCCGGCGGCCGCTACGATTGCAGCGCGTGAGCCTGGTCTGCGGCTTTTTAGTCCGTCAGCATGGCGCCGACGTCGGCTTCCGCAACCACCTGCCCGTTGACCTTGGCGTCGCCGTGAAACCACCACATGGTCTTGCGGCGGCCGAGCGAGCGCATGTGATACTCGATGGTATCACCTGGAAGCACCGGCTTGCGGAACTTGCACTTGTCGATGGTGAGAAAATACACCGCCCGCGGCTTCTCGGTACCTTCGACCGACTTGATGCCGATCACGCCCGCCGTCTGCGCCATCGCCTCGATCATCATGACGCCGGGATAGACCGGGCGCTCCGGGAAATGTCCCTGGAAGGCCGGCTCGTTGAAGGTGACGTTCTTGATGCCGATACCGCTATAGTCGGCGCGGATGTTGATCACGCGGTCGATCAGCAGCATCGGAAAACGGTGCGGCAGGGTCTGGAGGATGGCGTTGATATCGACCAGCTCGAACTTAACAGGTGATTCCGACGTCATTCCCGTCCCTCGTCCTTCGGATCGGCCTTGCTGTCACGCACCAGGCGCTCCACCGCGATAATTTCCTTGAACCACTGCTTGGTCGGCTTGGCAAAGAAACCACCCCAACGACCGCCAGGCGGGATGTCGTCCTTGACCCCGCTCATCGCAGTGACCTGGGCGCCGTCGCCGATCTTGAGGTGGTTGTTGATGCCAACCTTGGCTCCCAGCGCCACGTTGTCGCCGATCGTCAGGCTGCCCGCGAGGCCGATCTGGGCCGCCAACAGGCAATTCCGGCCGATCGTCACATTGTGGCCGATCTGGACCTGATTGTCGATTTTGGTGCCCTCCCCGATCACGGTGTCGCGCAGGGACCCGCGGTCGATGGTGGTGCCAGCGCCGACTTCCACATTGTTCTGGATCAGCACGCGGCCGGTCTGGGGCACCTTCAGATGGCCCTCGGGGCCGAAAAAGATGAAGCCGTAGCCGTCCTGCCCGATCGAGCAGCCGGGATGGATCAGCACGTTATTGCCGATCAGGGCGCACTGGATGGCGGTGCGGGCGCCGACATTGCAGTCCCGGCCGATCTTGACGCCGGGGCCGATGACCGCACCGGCGCCGATCACGGTACCGCTCCCGATCTCGACGTCCGGGCCGATGACCGTCAGCGGCTCCACGATGACGTCGTCCTCGAGCCTGGCCGAGGGATCGATGATGGCCGACGGCGCGATGCCCTCGATCCCGAACCAGGACTGCGGGCGCAGCGCATCGCCGTGCCATTCCCGGGCGATCCCGACGAAGGCACGGAACGGCTGGGCCACCCGGAGCACGGCCACATGGGCGGGCACCTGGGCCTCGAAGCGCGGGCTCACCAGGCATGCCCCGGCCCGGGTCGCCTTGAGCTCGTCGGCATATTTGAGGTTGTCGAAAAACGCCAGATGCATCGGGCCGGCTTCGTCGAGCGAAGCAAGGCCCGTGATGACGTGGTCGCCCCTTGCCGGGTCGACCAGCTGCGCCTTGGTCTGCGCGGCGATCTCGGCCAGCGTCGAAGCCGGCGGCTTTTTGAAGAAGGTCGGCTGCGCCATTCCACCCCGTCGCGGTCCGGCTTCGGCATGAAGCGGTCGGGCCGCATCATGCCTAATCTCATGGATTGAGCACGATCTTTTTGAGCACCGGCCCCAATCGGGGGCCGGCTCATGCCCAGCTGATCGAATTAGAACGTGGTACCGCCGCCGAACCGGAATTCCTGCGTACGGTCGTACTTGCCCTTGCTGAGCGGCACGGCGTAGTCGAAGCGCAGCGGACCGAACGGGGACTGCCAGATCAGGCCGACACCGACCGACGACCGGATGACCTTGCTGTCGTCATACACGAGGCCGGTACAGGTTCCCGTGACCGTCGGATTGACCGACGACGGAATACATCCAGGCGCATTGACCTCGTTGGTCGCCGTCCAGCTCGTCGGGCCCTTGTAGTCGTAGAGGCCGCCGGCATCGGCATAGACCGCGCCCTTCAGACCCACTTCCTTCGGCAGGAACCAGAACGGCATCTGCAATTCGAGCGAAGCGCCCCAGTACTTGGTGCCGCCCAGCGCGTCCCGCGAACCGAAGGGGTTCAGGTCACGCGGACCGATACCGTTCGGAGCAAAGCCGCGGACCAGGTTCGGGCCCATCTGGAAATGGTCGAGCATCCGCAGATCGTCGCCCATCTTGGTCAGGATGCCGCCCTGGAGACGGACGAGACCGACGATGTCCGACACCAGCGGGGCATAGTACTTACCGTCCGCCACGGTCTTCAGATAGGAGACGTCGCCACCGACGCCGGCGAAATCCTGACGGAAGTCGATGAGCAGACCGTCGGTCGGGTTCTTGTTGTTGTCCAGCGTGTTGTAGGTCAGCGTGTAGCCGAGCGCCGAAGTCAGCGTCTTGCCGTTCGCCAGCTCCTTGCGCACCGGCAGCGAGGCTTCGCCGTCGCTGTAGCAGCCGAGGCCGTTGGTGGAGCTGAGATCCGGAACGCCGCCATTGGCATTGACGAAGGCCGGGCTCGGGTTGAACGCGGACGAACCGACGACGTTGTTACAGTTCGCCAGGTAGTACGGCAGCGTGATCTGCTGCTGGTAGATCGAGTAGCGCAGCTGCAGCGACAGGTCCTCACGCAAGGAGAAGCCGAGGCGCGGCGAGAAGCCGAGCGTCTTGGTGCCGTAGGAGATGTAGCTGTTGGACTTCTGCTCACGCTGATAGAGGTCGAGGCCGAGCGCGACGCGGTAGTCGAGCAGATAGGGCTCGACGAACGACAGCGAGTAGCCGCGGGCATACTGGCCATAGGTCACCGACGCCTTGGCGAACAGGCCCCGGCCGAGCAGGTTGCGCTCGGAGATCGAGACTTCGGCCAGCGCGCCGTCCGTGGTGGAGTAACCGCCCGAGATCGAGAAGTCGCCGGTCGATTTCTCTTCCATGTCGACGATCAGGATCACACGATCGCTCGAGGAGCCCGGCTCCGTCGTGATCTTCACGCTCTTGAAGTAGTCGAGGTTCTTCAGGCGCCGCTCGGCGCGGTCGACCAGGGCGCGGTTGTAGGCATCGCCCTCGGAGATGTCGAACTCGCGGCGGATCACGTAGTCACGCGTACGCGTGTTGCCGCGCAGGTTGATGCGCTCGATATAGGTGCGCGGGCCTTCGTCGATGTTGAACACGACGGAGACGGTGTGCGCCTCGAAATTGCGGTCGCCGCCCGGCCGGACCACGGCAAACGCATAGCCGCGGCGCGAGGCCTCGATCTGCATCTCCTCGACCGACTTCTCGACCGATTCGACGTTGTAGAGCGAGCCGACATTGACGCGCGAATAGGCGCGCAGCGACGAGGGGTCGAAGTTCGGGATGCTGGAGCGGAAGTCGATCGCGCCGACGCGGTACTGCGATCCTTCCTCGATCTTGAACGTGACGTTGAAGCCCTTCTTCTCGGGATCGTATTCGGTGAGCGCGGCCACGACCTGGACGTCGGCGAAACCGTTCTTGAGATAGAAGCGGCGGATCAGGTCGCGGTCGGCTTCGACGCGGTCGGGATCGTAGATGTCACCGCTGGCGAGGAAGCTCAGCAGGTTCGATTCGCGGGTCTTGATGACGTCGCGCAAACGGTAGGACGAGAACGCGTTGTTGCCGACGAACTCGATCGACTTGACGCCGGTCTTGGCGCCCTCCTCGATCGTGAAGATCAGGTCGACGCGGTTGTTCGGCTGCTCGATGATCTCCGGCGTGACGCGGACGTCGTAGCGGCCGGAGCGCCGGTAGATCTCGGCGATTCGCAGCGTGTCGGACTGCACCATGGCACGCGAGAAGGTGCCGCGGGCCTTGGACTGGACCTCGGTGGTGAGCTGCTCGTCCTTGATCTTCTTGTTGCCCTCGAAGGCAATACGGCCAATCACCGGGTTTTCCACCACGGAGACGATGATCTGGCCGCCGGAGCCGCGGTTGATTCTCACGTCCTGGAACAGGCCGGTCTCGATCAACGCCTTGAGGCCGTCATCGATGGCGCCTTGATCCAGGCGGCCGCCCGGGCCCGGCTTGAAATAGGAGCGGATCGTCTCCACCTCGACCCGGCGATTCCCTTCAACGGAAATCGACTGAACGGTCTGAGCGAACGCAGACGAAGACACGAAAACAGCCCCGACCGGGGCAATTACCGGCGCGCCGAACATGATCAGGGTTGCGAGCAAGCCCCCCCGGAGTCGCAGTCCAAACTTCATGCGCAACGCGCCCTTATCATTCCGTGCCAGACCCAACCCCAAAGCCGGTCCGGAGATTCCCCAAGTTCAGGCCGCTTGTAGCCAATTTCACCGACGCCGCAAACGGCCGAAAGCGCCGTAATTCCAATTTCATTCCAAGACGTTGCTGATCAGCAACGCCATAAGGCACGCCACAAAAAAGCCCCTATCAGGAAGCCGCCATGCGCAGGATGTCGTTGTAGGTCGCAAACACCATCAACATCAGCACCAGACCGAGCCCGATTCGGAACCCCATCTCCTGGGTCCGCTCGGACAGGGGCCGGCCGCGGACCACTTCCGCCGCGTAGAACATCAGATGGCCGCCATCGAGCAGCGGGATCGGGAACAGGTTCAACAGGCCGATCGACACCGACAGCACCGCGCACAGATTGATCACGAACTGGAACCCGGCGCTGGCCGCCTGCCCGGACATCTTAGCGATTCCCAGCACGCCGCTGACCTCGTTGGGATTTCCCTGCCCGACGAACAGCGAGCCCAGGAACTTGAAGGTGCTGGTAATAATGAACCAGACCTGCTCGACCCCGATCTTGAGCGCCTCGCCGACGCCGACCGGCGCGGTCGAAGCCTCACCGGCCTGCGACTTGTGCTCGACGCCGAGCACACCGAGACGGTGGCTATTGCCGAACGGATCCTTGCGCTCGAGCAGCGCCGGCGTTGCGGTCAGCGAAACGATCGCACCGTCCCGCTTCACCTGGAAGGCAAGCGCCGAACCGGCATTCATCGCAACGATTCGCTGCATGTCGGCAAAGCTCTCGATCGGCTTGCCGTCGATCTGGACGACGACGTCCCCGATCTTGAACCCGGCCGCCGCCGCAGCCCCATCGGCGACGACGCCGTCAACCCGGGCGATCGTGCTCGGCTTGCCGTAATACAGCGCCATGCCGGCGAAGATCAGCGCACCCAGGATGAAATTGGCAATCGGGCCCGCCGCGACGATGGCGGCACGCGGACCGACCTTCTTGTGGTGGAAGCTGCCGGCGCGCTCCTCGGCCGTCATGGCCGCGAGCGTCTGGGCCGATGGGGTCGAGGCCTCGCTCTCGTCACCGAAAAACTTGACGTAGCCGCCGAGCGGGATCGCCGAGATCTTCCAGCGGGTGCCATGGCGATCGTTGAAACCGACCAGCTCAGGTCCGAAACCGAGCGAAAAGGTCAAGACACGAACGCCCGCCCAGCGCGCGACCAGAAAATGGCCGAGCTCATGGAAGAACACGACGATCGTCAGGACGAACAGGAAGGGAACCGCATAGCCTAGCACCCCATGGCTCAACGCATTGAAACTATGGGTAAAAAAGTCGATCATCGAATTCCCTCATCCAGCGCCGCAAGGCCCTGGCCCCGAACCATCTAGGATGCCTTTAAGGCAATTTGAGGCAATAGGGCGGCAGCTTTATTTCGCGCAACATGGTCAACAGAGATTGCATCATCGGCTGAAGTCATCGGCGCCTGGTTCCCGCCACGGACCCAGTCGTCCAGTGTCGCCTCCACCAGCCGGGCGATCGCGCCGAACCGGATCTTGCCGGCGATGAATGCGGCAACCGCGACCTCGTTGGCGGCGTTGTAGACGGTGGTCGCTCCCTTCCCGGTCCGGAGCGAATCGAAAGCCAGGCGCAGCCCGGGGAAGCGCTCGAAATCGGGCGCCTCGAAGGTGAGCTGACCGATCTTGGCGAGGTCCAGCTTTGCGGCCGGCCCCTTGATCCGGTCGGGCCAGCCGAGGCAATGCGCAATCGGTGTGCGCATGTCGGGGGCGCCGAGCTGGGCCATCACCGAACGGTCGGAGAACTCGACCATGCCGTGGATGATGGACTGCGGATGCACGAGGACGTCGATCTCGTCGGGCGACAGCGCGAACAGATAGGAGGCTTCGATCACCTCGAGACCCTTGTTCATCATCGAGGCGGAATCGATCGTGATCTTCTGGCCCATGCTCCAGTTCGGGTGCTTCAGGGCCTGCTCCAGCGTGGCCTGCTCGATGTCGGCGGGCTTCCAGGTTCGGAACGGGCCGCCCGAGGCCGTGATGATGACGCGGACGAGTTCGTCACGATTGCCCGATGCCAAGGCCTGGAACAGTGCGTTGTGCTCGGAATCGGCCGGCAGGATGCAGGCGCCGGCCTTCGCAGCACGCTGCATGAAGAAATCACCGGCGCAAACCAGGCATTCCTTGTTGGCGAGCGCGACATGCGCGCCGCGATCGACCGCGGCCAGCGCCGGCTTCAACCCGGCAGCGCCGCTCACGGCCGCCATCACCCAATCGGCCGGACGCGCGCCGGCCTCGATCACCGCGCTTTCGCCGGCGCCGCATTCGGTGCTCGTTCCCGCGAGTGCGGCCTTGAGCTCGGCGAGCTTGGAGGTATCGGCGACCGCAACGTAACGCGCGGAAAACTCCTTCGCGAGTTTTGCCAGCGCAGCGACGTTGCTGTTCGCGGTCAGGGCTTCGACGCGATAGCGCTCGGGCGAGGCGCGCAGCAGGTCCATGGTGCTGTCGCCGATCGAGCCGGTGGCACCGAGGACCGTGACGCTGCGGACGCTCGACGCCGCAGCCTTGTTATTACGCAATGGGACCGCGCTCATATCCTCACCAAACCATAAGACCGCTTCCGGCGCTATGCACACCATGGCGGAGAAAGCCGATAATCCATGCCACCAGGATGGCGGCGACAAAACCGTCCAGGCGGTCCATAAGCCCGCCATGGCCGGGAATTAAGTGACTGGAATCCTTGACGCCGAAGCGCCGCTTCACTGCCGATTCGAACAGATCGCCCGCCTGCGAGACGACCGACAGGACCGCGCTGATCAGCAGCAGCGGAACCGCCTTCCCGATCCCGCAAGCCGCAAAACCGGCAGCAACCACAAGGCTCGCCACGAAGCCCCCGAGCGCTCCGGCCCAGGTCTTCTTCGGGCTCACGCGCGGCCAGAGCTTCGGCCCGCCGATGCTGCGGCCGGCGAAATAGCCGCCGATATCCGTCGCCCACACCACGAGCAGCACGAACATCAGCGCGGAGAAGCCGTTGACGAGATCCTTCCGGACCAGGATCGAGGCCAGCAGCGCAGCCGCGGCATAGGCGAATCCAGTCGCCGCCCAAACGAACTTGCCGCGCGCGATCAGCGTCACGATCGCGCCGCCGACGAGGCCGACGACGACGGAGGTCTTGAGCCCGCCGAAGGCGACGGCGGCGCCCATCATGGCGATGACGACCGTCCCTGCCCCGGTCAACGCAGCGGAGCCTGCGCCGATCACCGTCAGCCATTCCGCAAACAGCCCGATCGACACCAGGGTGACGAGCAGCACCCACAGCCAGCCACCGGCGTAAGCGATCGCAATGGCGAGCGGCGCCAGCACCAGCGCTGCGAGGACCCGCATCACCAGATTGCTCGGGGCAGGCTTGGCGCCCGCCGGTGCGGAATCGTGTTCGCTCACGAGGCGGTTTTCGCGACCAGGCCGCCGAAACGGCGCTCGCGCCTGGCGAATTCGGCGATTGCGCCCTCCAGCGCCGCCTTGTCGAAATCCGGCCAGTGGATCGGCACGAACACGAGCTCGCTATAGGCGGCCTGCCACATCAGGAAATTGGACAGGCGCTGCTCGCCGCTGGTGCGGATGATGAGATCGGGATCGGGAATGTCGGGCGCATCGAGATGCGCGCCGAGCGTCTCGGCATCGATCGTCGCGGGATCGCGCGTGCCTTCGGCAACTTCGCGCGCCAGCTTCTGCGCCGCCTTCGCGATCTCCTGCCGCGAGCCGTAGTTGAAGGCGACCACCAGCGTGAGGCGCGTGTTGTCGCGCGTCAGCTCCTCGGCCTCGTTGAGCAGCGCGCAGATATCGCTTTCCAGCCCCTCGCGCTCGCCGATGATGCGGACCTTGACGCCGTCACGGTGCAGGCTGGCCAGATCGTTGCGGATGAAGCGGCGGAGCAGGCCGAAGAGATCGCCGATCTCGCTCGCCGGGCGCGACCAGTTCTCGGAACTGAAGGAGAAGATGGTGAGATACCGGATGCCAAGCTCGTGCGAGGCCCGCACCACGCGGCGCAGCGCCTCGACGCCGCGGCGATGCCCCTCCGCACGCGGCAGACCGCGCGCGGCCGCCCAACGCCCGTTGCCATCCATGATGATGGCGACATGCGCAGGCGCCTCGGACCGATCGGGTCCTTCCGTGGCAGGCGCGGCGGCGTTGGACATTGAAGGTGGCCTTAAACGGTGAGAATTTCTTTTTCCTTGGCGGCCAGCAACTGGTCGATCTCGGCGATGGTGCCGTCGGTCGCCTTCTGCACCTCGTCGGCGTGTCGCTTCTGGTCGTCCTCCGACATCTCGTGATTCTTCTCGAGCTTCTTGAGGACGTCGAGACCGTCGCGGCGGACGTGGCGCGCCGCGACCTTGGCAGCTTCCGCGTATTTGTGCGCGACCTTCACCAGCTCCTTGCGCCGCTCCTCGTTGAGCTCTGGAATGCGCAGGCGCAGCACCTGGCCTTCGGTCGCGGGCGACAGGCCGAGATTGGAATCGACGATCGCCTTCTCGACCGCCTTGACCATCGACTTGTCCCAGACCTGCACCGAGATCAGACGCGGTTCGGGCACGCTGACGGTCGCGAGCTGGTTGAGCGGCATGTGGCTGCCATAGGCATCGACCTGCACCGGATCGAGCATCGAGGCGGAGGCGCGCCCCGTCCGCAGGCCGCCGAGCTCGTGCTTGAGCGAGGCGACGGCGCCCTGCATGCGGCGCTTCACTTCGTTGAGGTCGAAATTACCCGTGGGCATCACGCTTCTCCTTCAAAATCCCGGCGACCGCTCCGCGCCCTTCCCATCGGGCGCTCCAGATGAGCCATCAGCCGGCGACAATGGTTCCGTGGCCGACGCCGCGCAGAATCGCGCCGATCGACCCCGGCTCCGCGATCGAGAATACGATGATAGGCAGCGACGTCTCGCGGGCAAGCGCGAAGGCGGTCGCATCCATCACCTTGTAGCCACCCTCGATCGCCTGCGAATGGGTCAGCCGGTCAAACCGCGTGGCGGACGGGTCCTTCTTCGGGTCGGCCGAGTAGACGCCGTCGACATTGGTCGCCTTCAGCACCGCCTGGGCGCCGATCTCGGCGGCGCGCAGCACCGCGGTCGTATCGGTGGTGAAGAACGGATTGCCGGTCCCGCCGCCGAGCAGCACGATGCGGCCCTCGGCGAGATATTTGTGCGCCGCAGTGCGGGTGAACAGCTCGGAAATCTCCGGCATGACGAAGGCCGACAGCGTTCGCGCCGGCGTGCCCTTACGCTCGATCGCCGCTTCCAGCGCGAGACAGTTCATCATGGTGGCGAGCATGCCCATGGTGTCGCCGGTCGGCCGCGACACGCCGCGGGCGGAGACCTCGACGCCGCGCACGATATTGCCGCCGCCGATCACGACCGCAACCTCGGTGCCGAGCTTGCGGGCCGCGATCACATCGTCCGCAACCCGGTCGACGGTCGTCTGATCGATGCCAAAGCCTTGCTGCCCCGCGAGATATTCGCCGGACAGCTTGATCACGACGCGACGGTAGACCGGATCAGTCATGAGCACTTTCCTTGTCCGGGCGCCGCTTCCGGCGGCGCGCCGGAAGGATCGTTCCGGCGCTTACTTCTTGCCGCTGGCTGCGGCGACTTCGGCGGCGAAGTCGCTTTCCTGCTTCTCGATTCCCTCACCGAGAGCATAGCGCACAAAACCGGCGATCTTCACAGCGCCGCCGACCCTGCCCTCGGCCTCCTTCACCGCCTGCGCCACCGACTTGCCGGTGTCGTGGATGAAGGCCTGCTCGAGCAGGCAGACTTCCTTGTAGTAGGTCTTCAGACCGGACTCGACGATCTTCTCGATCACGTTCTCCGGCTTGCCCTGCTGGCGATACTTGTCCGCGAGCACGTCCTTCTCGCGCTTGACGACCGCCGGATCGAGACCGGACGGATCGAGCGCCAGCGGATTGGCGGCGGCAATGTGCATCGCGATCTGGCGGCCCAGGCCAGCGAGCTCGTCGGCCTTGCCGGGCGATTCCAGCGCCACGATCACGCCCATCTTGCCGGCACCGTCGACGACCGCACCGTGGACGTAGCTCGACACCACGCCCTGGCTCACTTCGAGCGAAGCAGCGCGGCGCAGCGTCATGTTCTCGCCGATGGTGGCGATCGCGTCGTTGATCGCGGCTTCCACCGTGACGTCACCGACCTTGGCGGCCTTGATCTTCTCGACATCGGAGCCGGTGTCGAACGCCACCTGGGCGATCATCTTGACCAAGCCCTGGAACTGGCCGTTGCGCGCGACGAAGTCGGTCTCGGAATTGACCTCGACCACGACACCCTTGTTACCCTTGGTGAGCGCGCCGATCAGGCCTTCCGCCGCGACGCGGCCGGACTTCTTGGCGGCCTTGGACAGGCCCTTCTTGCGCAGCCAATCCTGCGCCGCTTCCATGTTGCCGTCGTTTTCGGTCAGCGCGGCCTTGCAGTCCATCATGCCCGCGCCGGTCGACTCGCGCAGGTCCTTGACCATCGCAGCTGTGATCGTTGCCATCGTTGAAAATCCTTTGTGCCTGCCGGTTTGCCGCGGCGTGGCATCCAATTGCCCCGCCGCGGTCCATCTCAGGAATTCGCGTCAACTGAAATGGTGGCCGGATCCTATCCGGCCAACCCATCGCTCTTTTTGACTATTCCGCTTCCGCGGTCAGCGCCTTGGCCTTGGCTACCCAGGCATCCGCGCGGCTCGGCAGACCGACTTCTTCGCCGATCGTGTGCGCGGTGTCGTGGTCGAGCTCGGCGAGCTGCCAATAGTGGAAGATGCCGAGGTCGTTGAACTTCTTCTCGATCGCACCCGAGACGCCCGGGAGCTTCTTGAGGTCGTCGGCGGTGCCGCGGGGACCCGCAAGGCCCTGGAAGCCGCTCGAGGACGCCGCCGGCAGCTCTTCGGCGAGCGGACGGGTCGAGGCACCGATGTCGATGCCGGAATCGCCCTGGGCGCGCGAGATGCCGTCGATCGCGGCACGCGCAATCAGGTCGCAATAGAGCGCGATCGCACGGCCGGCGTCGTCATTGCCCGGCACCACATAGGTGATGCCCTTCGGGTCGGAATTGGTGTCGACGATCGCGGCGACCGGGATGTTGAGGCGCTGGGCCTCCTGGATCGCGATGTCTTCCTTGTTGGTGTCGATCACGAAGATCAGGTCGGGCAGACCGCCCATGTCCTTGATGCCGCCGAGCGAGCGGTCGAGCTTGTCGCGCTCGCGCTGAAGCGTCAGCCGCTCCTTCTTCGTGTAGGAATTGGCTTCGCCGCCGGCCAGCACGTCATCGAGGTGACGCAGGCGCTTGATCGAGGCCGAGATCGTCTTCCAGTTGGTCAGCGTGCCGCCGAGCCAGCGCGAATTGACGAAATACTGCGCGCAGCGCTTGGCAGCGTCGGCAACGCCGTCCTGCGCCTGGCGCTTGGTGCCGACGAACAGGATGCGGCCGCCCTTGGCGACGGTGTCGCTGACGGCCTGGAGGGCCGTGTGCAGCATCGGCACGGTCTGCGCCAGATCGACGATGTGGATGTTGTTGCGCGCGCCGAAAATGAACGGCGCCATTTTCGGATTCCAGCGATGAGACTGGTGGCCGAAGTGCACGCCAGCTTCGAGCAGCTGACGCATAGTGAAATCGGGCAGTGCCATAGTTCTAATTCTCCGGTTGGTTCCTCCGGAAGCGTGTGAGCAAAACGGAGCGTCGTCGCCCCGGTTGCCACCGGACGGCCTTGCGAGCCATGCTTCCGTGTGAGATGGCGCGCTGTATAGCGCGATTTCGGCCAGAAGCAAGGAAATAAGGGCCTTTCCGGGGCGGTTTTCGCCCGCTCAAGGCCCCTGCTCCCAAAAGCCCCGCAAACCCCGCGCCGACGGGTCCCCGGCTAGCATTTGGGCTGGTTGGGCGGGCACTTCTTTGCCGCGGCCGGCGGCGGCGCTGGGGGCCGCGGCGGAGGTGGTGCCGGGCGCGGCGGGGGCGCAACGGCCATCCGCGGCGGCGGTGGCGGGGGTGCCGGTCGGGCGACCGGTGGCGGCGGCGCCGGA
>NZ_LFJB01000085.1:0-68978 GCF_006658625.1 Bradyrhizobium sp. UNPF46 | reverse complement strand
CCATCCTCAACGCTATGCTGCGCGACCGAAAAATCTATAAGGTCGCACCGTCAACATAACAGTTGCCGGCTCTGCGCAGCAACGCTAAGGGGCGTTGCAGCGCGTCCGGGACACAAGCGGCGCCAGTGTGCGCCGCCACCAAGTTCATCTTGCGTTGCGGTAGAAAAATATCGCACACTCCTCCGGGCCGGGGAGCCGCAAGGAGCTCTTGAAGAGGAGCGAACCATGTCCCTCCAGACCGTATCGTCCGAAAGCCCCGACCAACGCGCCAACCGTCCTGAGGATGCCCAGGCGCTGGAGGCCGATACGCGGCTGCGCGACGACATCCGCCTGCTCGGGCGCATCCTCGGCGACACCGTGCGCGACCAGGAAGGCGAGGAATTGTTCGACCTGGTCGAGCGCATCCGGCAGACCTCGATCAGGTTCCACCGCGACGAGGACCGGCTGGCCCGCCGCGAGCTCGAGCAGATCCTCGACAGCATGTCGATCTCGGAGACGGTGCGGATCGTCCGCGCCTTCAGCTATTTTTCCCATCTCGCCAACATTGCCGAGGACCAGAACAACATCCGCCAGATGCGCGCCCGCAGCGCGGGCAAGGACACTGGAGCGCGCGGCGGCTCCGGCGTGCTGGCGGAAACGCTCGCCCATGCCAAGGCGGCGGGCATCGGCCCCGATCAGCTCCGCAGCTTCTTCAAGTCCGCGCTGGTCAGCCCGGTCCTGACCGCGCATCCGACCGAGGTCCGCCGCAAGAGCACCATGGACCGTGAGATGGAGGTCGCGCACCTGCTCGACCGCCGCGAGCGCGTGGCCCTCACCGCCGAGGAGGCCGATGCCAGCGACGAGCAGCTTCGCCGCGAGGTGCTGACGCTGTGGCAGACCAATCTGCTCCGCCGCACCAAGCTCACCGTGCTGGACGAGGTCGCCAACGGCCTGTCGTTCTACGACTACACCTTTCTGCGCGAGGTGCCGCGCCTCGTCAACGCGCTGGAAGACCGGCTGGAGGAGGGCGGCGAGCAGGCCGCCGGCGAGCTCGCCTCGTTCCTGCGCATGGGTAGCTGGATCGGCGGCGACCGCGACGGCAATCCCTTCGTCACCGCCGACGTGATGCGCGGCACGTTGCGGCTGCAGTCGAGCCGGGTCATGCAATTCTATCTCAACGAGCTGCACGTGCTCGGCTCGGAACTGTCGATCGCGGCGCACCTGGCCGACGTCTCCGAGGAGCTGCGCAAGCTGGCGGAGCGCTCGCCCGACACCTCGCCGCACCGGAGCGGCGAGCCGTATCGCCTGGCGGTTTCCGGCATCTATGCCCGCCTCACCGCGACGGCGGAAAAGCTGCGGGTCGAGATCACGCGCCGGCCGGTCGGCAAGGGCGAGCCCTACGGCAGCGTCAAGGAGCTGCAGGCCGATCTCGACGTGCTGCACCGCTCGCTGATCTCCAACAACGCCCGCGTCATCGCCCGGGGCCGCTTGAGGCTGTTGCGGCGCGCGGTCGACTGTTTCGGCTTCCATCTGGCGCGGCTCGACATCCGCCAGAACTCGGCGGTGCATGAGCGCACCATTGCCGAGCTAATGGACGCCGCCAATCCCGGCATGTCCTATCTCGCGCTCGGCGAGGACGCGCGCATTTCGCTTCTGACCAACGAACTGCGCAGCCCGCGCTCGCTGGTCTCGCCCTTCGTCAAATACAGCGACGAGACCATGGGCGAGCTGAACGTGTTCCATGCCGCCGCGGAAGCGCATGCGATGTTCGGCGCGGACGCCATTCCCCAATGCATCATCTCGATGTGCAAGGGCATGTCCGACATGCTCGAGGTCGCGGTATTGTTGAAGGAGGTCGGCCTCGTCCATCCGTCCGGGCGCAGCGCCATCAACATCGTGCCGCTGTTCGAGACCATCGAGGACCTGCAGGCCTCCAGTGTCGTCATGGACCGCATGCTGTCGCTGCACGATTACCGTCGCCTCGTCGACAGCCGCGGCAGCGTGCAGGAGGTCATGCTCGGCTATTCCGACTCGAACAAGGACGGCGGCTTCGTCACCTCGGGCTGGGAGCTCTACAAGGCCGAGATCAACCTCGTCGAGGTGTTCGAGCGACATCACGTGCGCTTGCGCCTGTTTCACGGCCGCGGCGGCTCTGTCGGCCGCGGCGGCGGGCCGAGCTATGACGCCATCATCGCGCAGCCCGGCGGCGCGGTGAACGGCCAGATCCGCATCACCGAGCAGGGCGAGATCATCTCGTCGAAATATTCCAACGCCGAGGTCGGTCGCAACAACCTGGAGATTCTCGCGGCTGCGACGCTGGAGGCGAGCCTGTTGCATCCGCGCCAGAGCGCCCCGCGCCGCGAATATCTGACCGCGATGGACGAATTGTCGAACCTCGCGTTCAAAGCCTATCGCGGCCTCGTCTACGAGACCGACGGCTTCGTCGATTATTTCTGGGCTTCGACCGTCATCAACGAGATCGCGACGCTGAACATCGGCAGCCGTCCGGCCTCGCGCAAGAAGACGCGCGCGATCGAGGATTTGCGCGCCATTCCCTGGGTGTTCTCCTGGGCGCAGTGCCGCCTGATGCTGCCGGGCTGGTACGGCTTCGGCAGCGCGGTCGAGCAGTGGATCGCGCAGCATCCCGACAAGGGCATGCCGTTCCTCAAAGAGCTCTACAGGGAATGGCCGTTCTTCCGCATGCTGCTCTCGAACATGGACATGGTGCTCGCCAAAAGCTCGATCGCGATCGCCTCGCGCTATGCCGAGCTCGTGCCGGACGAGGCGTTGCGCGAAAAAATCTTCGGCCGCATCCGCCGCGAATGGCACGCCTCGATCGAGACGCTGCTGGACATCATGGGGCAGGACCGGCTGCTGCAGGGCAATCCGCTGCTGGAGCGCTCCGTGCGCCATCGCTTCCCCTATCTCGATCCGCTCAACCACGTGCAAGTCGAGCTGCTGAAAGAGCATCGCGCGCAGAACCCGGACGAGCAGGTGCTGCGCGGGATTCAGCTGACGATCAACGGGATCTCGGCGGGGTTGAGGAATACGGGGTAGTGCGCTATGCGCGCGATACGCTCAGTCGTCATGCCCGGGCTTGTCCCGGGCATCCACGTACTTCGTGCCGCATCTCAAGACGTGGATGGCCGGGACAAGCCCGGCCATGACGGAGAAATATTGCGACGGATCAGACCGGATCCCAAGTGAAGATGTCGGCGGAGCGGTCGAGCTTGTAGAACGAGCCCTTCAGCGCCGGCATGCCGTGCTCCGCGATCGATTGCGGCGTCCAGCCTTCGCTCCGCTGTACCGAGCGGATCGGCCGGTTCTGGCTGAACAGGAAGATCTCGTTCATGCGCACGCCGAAGATCTGCCCGGTGACGTCCTTGGCGGCATCGGAGATCAGATAGCCGCAGAGCGGGGCGATTTTTTCGGGACCCATCTGCTTGATCTTCTCGACCCGCGCCTTCTCGGCGTCGGTCTCGGTCGGGATGGTTCCGATCATGCGCGTCCAGGCGAACGGCGAGACGCAGTTGGAGCGGACGTTGAAGCGGCCCATGTCGAGCGCGATCGACTTCGAGAGGCCGACGATGCCGAGCTTGGCGGCGGCGTAGTTGGCTTGGCCGAAATTGCCGATCAGGCCCGAGGTCGAGGTGAAGTGCACGAAGGAGCCCGATTCCTGCTCGCGGAAGATGCGCGCCGCGGCGTGAGAGACGTAGAACGAGCCCATCAGATGCACCTTGATGACGGCCTCGAACGCCTCCACGCTCATCTTGTGGAAGATCATGTCGCGCAGGATGCCGGCATTGTTGACGACGCCGTCGAGCCGGCCGAACGCATCGGTCGCGGTCTTGACGATCTTGCTGGCGGGAATTGCTTCCGCGACGCTTTCGAAATTGGCAACCGCCGTGCCGCCGCGCTTCTTGATCTCCTCGACCACCTCTTCGGCCGGAGCGGCGTTCGAGCCGGCGCCGTCGGCAGCGCCGCCGGGATCGTTGACCACGACCTTGGCGCCTTCGCCGGCGCACAGCAGCGCAATCTCGCGCCCGATGCCGCGGCCTGCGCCGGTGACGATGATGACCTTGTCCTGCAGTGATTTGCTCATGTTAGCCGCTCCGTTGTTGTCCCTGCGGCCGCGCCAAACCCAACTCGTCATGCGCGGGCCTGACCCGCGCATCCATCTTCGGAAGAGGATGGATTGCCGGGTCAAGCCCGGCAATGACGACACTTGTGTTGCTGGCGCAGCCCTACCTCTCGTTCGTAAACACGATCGTGCCACTCGCCGCGAACATGCCGCCGACACCATGACATACCGAAATCTTCGCGTTTGGCACCTGCGCCGGCGCGATGCCGCGCATCTGGCGCACACTCTCCTGCAGCGCGTACATGCCGTACATGCCCGAATGCATGTAGGAGAGTCCGCCGCCATTGGTGTTGAGCGGCAGCTTGCCGCCGGGCCGCGTATTGCCCTCGGCGATGAACTGGCCGGTCTCCTCATGCGGCATGAAGCCGAGATCGCCGAGGCCGAACAGCGGAAGATGCGCAAACGCATCGTAGATCATGAGATGGTCGACGTCCCCGTGCGCGATGCCGGCTTCCTTGAAGGCCAGCGGCCCCGCGGTCTTGAACGCGCGCGAGGAGTTGAACGTCTCCATCTGGCTGACCATCGGAGTTTCCACGCTCTCCCCGGTGCCCATGACGTAGACGGGCTTGCGCGGAAAGTCCTTGGCCCTGTCCGCCGAGGTCAGGATCAGCGCACCGCCGCCATCGGTGACGAGGCAGCATTGCAGCAGCCGGAACGGATAGGCGATCATGCGCGAGTTGAGGACGTCGGCGACCGTGATCGGGTCCTTCATCATCGCCCGCGGATTCTTCGCCGCCCATTCCCGCTGTACCACGGCCACCGAGGCCAGTTGCTCGTGCGTGATGCCGTAGGTCTTCATGAAGCGCAGCACGGGAATCGGGAACATGCTGGGCGGGCCGTAGACGCCGTAGGGCGCCTCGAACTGGCCGTTGAGGCTGTCCGGCGGCGTCGAGCGCGGCAGCTTGCCGATCATCGACTTGCCGCTCTCGGCATGGGTGATCAGCACCGTCTTGCACAGGCCGGCCTCGATCGCCGCGGCCGCGTGGCGGACGTGCAGCATGAACGAGCAGCCGCCGACCGAGGTGCCGTCCACCCAGGTCGGCTTGATGCCGAGATAGTGGCAGACCTGCTGCGGCGTTTCGACCGCGGTGGCGAAGCCGTCGATGTCGGAGAGCTTCAGCCCGGCGTCCGCAATGGCATTGAGCGCTGCATCCGCGTGGAGCTGGAGCTGCGAGGCGTTGGGGATGACACCGAGCTCGGTGGTCTCGGCCGCGCCGACGACGGCAACCTGATTCCTGCGCATGGCTTATCCCTTCGCCGGACGAAACACGGGGAGGGTGATCTTGTCGTCGAGCGCCTGGAAAGCCACCTCGAGCTTCATGTCGAGCTCGAGCGCCTCGGGCGTCTGCGGGCAGTCGATGATGTTGCTCATCATCCGCGGCCCCTCGTCGAGCTCCACCACGGCGATCGCATAAGGTGGCGTGAAGCCGGGTGCGGCGGGACGGTGGTTGATCACGTAGCTGTAGAGGAAGCCCTTGCCGCTCGCCTTGAAGATGCTGACCTTGCGCGAGGCGCAGGACGGACAGAATGGCCGCGGCGGAAAGTAGACATGCGCGCAGGCGTCGCAGCGCTGCAGGCGCAGTTCGCCGGCTTTGGTGCCGTCCCAGAAATGCTGGGTCTCCGGCGTCGGTTTCGGTCGCGCGCGCTGCGGTTCGGCCATGTCGGAAGACCCTCCCAGGGGACAGGCTTTACGCCCGCCTATTTCGACCTTGATGCGACAATCGACCATGGCGCGTCAACGGTCCAGCAATGTGCATGCATGCCATCATGCGCACAATGCTTGTGTCGAACTGAGCCAGCGCTATAGATTGCGCGCGACAATATTCCGTGAGACAGACATGCCCGATTTTCCGACACTGGCGAAGCTCGCCGAAGACCTCGAAAGCGGCCGCACGACCTCCCGAAAGCTGGTCGAGGCGTGCATTGCCAGGATCGCCGACCCTGCCGGCGAAGGGCAGCGGGTCTTCATCCATGTCGACAAGGACGCCGCGCTCGCGGCGGCGGATGCGATGGACGGCTTGCGCAAGGTCAAGGCGGCGCCGTCGCGTTATGCCGGCATCCCGATCTCGATCAAGGATCTGTTCGACATCAGGGGCCAGGTGACGCGCGCCGGCTCCCGCGCGCTCGACGATTCCCCGGCGGCCGAGCACGACGCCGCGACGGTGGCGCGGCTGCGCAAGGCCGGCTTCGTCCTGATCGGCCGCACCAACATGACCGAGTTCGCCTATTCGGGCATCGGCATCAATCCGCACTTTGGTACACCCAAAGGCGCCTGGAACCGGGCCGAGGGCCACGTGCCCGGCGGCTCGTCATCGGGCGCCGCGGTCTCCGTGCTCGACGGCATGGCGCATGGCGCGCTCGGCACCGACACCGGCGGCTCCTGCCGCATTCCGGCGGCCTTCAACGGCATTGTCGGCTACAAGCCGACGCAGCGGCGCGTGCCGCTCGATGGCGCCGTGCCGCTGTCGTTCTCGCTCGACAGCATCGGGCCGCTGGCGCGATCGGTCAGCTGCTGTGCCATTCTCGACGCCGTGCTGGCGAATGAGCCGATCGTTGCCCTGAAGCCGCGTCCCGTGAAGGGCATGCGGCTGGCGGTGCCGACCACGATCGCGCTCGACGATCTCGATGCGGAGGTCGCCGAGACCTTCGAGCGCGCGCTGAAATCGCTTTCCGACCACGGCGCCATCATCGACCGCATCGAGATGGCGGAATTCCACGATATCGGGCCGATGAATGCCAAGGGCGGTTTTGCGGCCTCCGAGAGCTACGCCTGGCACCGCTATCTCATCACGTCCAAGGGCGACGTCTACGATCCCCGCGTCTCCGTCCGCATCCTGCGCGGCGAGGCGCAGAGCGCGGCCGACTACATCGATCTGCTCAACGAGCGCCGCTCGCTGATCGCCCGCGTCAATGCACGCATCGCGCCCTATGACGCCCTGGTGCTGCCGACCACCGCCAACACGCCGCCGAAGATCGCCGACCTTGCCGACGACAAGGCCTTCACCACCCAGAATTTGCGCGCGCTGCGCAATTGCACCCTGATCAACATGATCGACGGCTGCGCCATCTCGCTGCCCGCGCATCGCGAGGGCGAAATTCCCGTCGGCCTGATGCTGGCGGGGGCGGGCGGCTCGGACCGTCGTATCTTCGAGCTTGCTGCCGGCATGGGGGCCGTCATTCGTGTTTGACCTCACTTTCACCGTCGACGCCCAGGACACCACCACGCCACTGACGCTGGCGATCGACCAGATGGTCATCGCCGGCTGGACCGGCCGCGACCCCGTCGCGCGCGACAAGCACATCAAAGAGCTGCAGGAGATGGGCATCGCCCCGCCGGCCTCGACGCCGATCTACTACCGTGCCTCGGCCCGGCGGCTCACCCAGGACGACAGCATCGAATGCTGCGGCGGCGACTCGTCGGGTGAAGTCGAATTCGTGCTGATCGGCTGGCAGGGCCGCATCTTCGTCGGCTGCGGCTCCGATCATACCGACCGCAAGGTCGAGGCCTACAACGTCACGGTCTCCAAGCAGATGTGCGACAAGCCGATCGCCTCGACGCTGTGGGAGCTGGAGGACGTCATCGGCCACTGGGACAAGATGATCCTGCGCTCCTACGCCACCATCAAGGGCGAGCGCGTGCTCTACCAGGAGGGCACGCTGGACGCGATGCTGCCGGTCAAGGACCTCATCGCGCGCGGCTTCGAAGGCGGAAAATTCCCCGACGGCTGCGCCATGTTCGGCGGCACCTTCGCGGCCAAGGGCGGCATCCGCCCGGCGGAGCGGTTCGAGTTCGAGCTGGAGGATCCCGTGCTGAAGCGGACGATCAAGCATGGGTACGACGTGGTGACGCTGCCGGTGCGGGGGTGAGCGGCGTCGTCATTGATTGACGGGCTTGGCTTGAGCGCCCGGTGCTTCCCTCAGCAGT
Organism: Bradyrhizobium sp. UNPF46; assembly: GCF_006658625.1. Classification (NCBI taxonomy): domain Bacteria; kingdom Pseudomonadati; phylum Pseudomonadota; class Alphaproteobacteria; order Hyphomicrobiales; family Nitrobacteraceae; genus Bradyrhizobium; species Bradyrhizobium sp. UNPF46. The sequence continues at coordinate 60,933 of NZ_LFJB01000085.1, read as the reverse complement.
AGCGGCCGGCTCTTGGCCACTGCCGCCTGGGTATCGCCGATCAATCCAGCCGTCTGCATGCGATCGATGGCGTAATCTCGTGAGCGAGTGTCGAATGTTCGATTGGGGGACGGCTGTCGTGCGCGCGTCATGAGAAACGCGACTTCGTCGATATCGAGGTCCGCGAGCGCCTTTCCAAAGTAGGCCTCGGCCCCGGCCGCCACGCCATATGCACCGCGACCCAGATAGCTCTCATTGAGGTAGATCTCGAGGATCCTGTCCCGGGACAGGCTGCGGGTGACGCGCTGCATGAAGTAGATCGTCGCGATCGGATCCATCTGCCGGTCATGCCCCGGACTGAGCAATTTTAGGCAGTTCGTGACAGATTGCGTGATGCCGGCCGGTCTCGGGCCGTGGCCGGTACCCAGGCCCAGCGCGATCTCGACGATCGGATTCAACGACCAGGCGTCGTAGAAGTCCGGTTGCTCATAAGCGGTTACCGCCTTTCGGAGCAGGGGCGGGATATCGGCGAGGGGAATGGTGGGCTGCTTGGGATCGTTCCTGCACGCCGGGCCTGTCGATGAAACCGACGCGAGTTGGGCTTCGGTCGGAAGGCCGATGTTGTAACCGTAGTGCCAGACCAGCCAGGCGAAGATGGCCAGCAAGCCCGCGACACCGAGCGAGAGCAGGACCAACGCGGTCTTGGCAGCAACGACGAAGAATTTGCGCATCGCGTGCAGGCTGAAGGAGCGGGACGGAGTGCGTACAACCTCGCGGTGGAACCAGACGGAATTGGGGCGGCGCGGTCTCGCGGAAATCGGGTGGTTGTTCGAACCATGATCTGCCACACCCACTGCCGTCATTCCGGGGCGCGCCCATTTGGGCGCGAGCCCGGAATCCATCGAGCCGCAAGGTTGGTGGATGAATGGACTCCGGGCTCGCGACGGCGTCGCGCCCCGGAATGACAATAGTGGACAGGATGACCGCTATGGCAATTGCGAAACGTGCCCCCGCTGTCGATGAGGCGACCGACCTCGCTGCCCACGTTGATGCCCTGGGCTGGCCCCAAATCACCTCCGAGCTAGACACCCAGGGCTGCGCCGTCCTGAAGGGCCTGCTCACGCCCGGGCAATGCGGCGCCATCGCCGCGCTCTATCCGGACGACACGCACTTCCGCAGCCGCGTCGTCATGGGCCGCCACGGTTTTGGCCGCGGTGAATACAAATATTTCGCCTACCCGCTGCCCGACCTGATCGCGCAGCTGCGCCCGGCTCTCTACGCGCATCTGCAAGGCATCGCCAACCGCTGGAACGAGGCGATGGGGATCGATATCCGTTATCCAGCCGAACATGCGGCGTTCCTGACGCGCTGTCACGACGCCGGGCAGGCGCGGCCGACGCCGCTGCTGCTGCAATATGAGGCCGGCGACTACAACTGCCTGCATCAGGATCTCTATGGCGAGCACGTGTTCCCGCTCCAGGTCGCGATCCTGCTCTCCGAGCCCGGCCGCGATTTCACCGGCGGCGAATTCGTGCTGACGGAACAACGCCCGCGCATGCAGTCGCGCGCCGAGGTGGTGCCGCTGGCGCAGGGCGATGCGGTGGCCTTCGCTGTGCATCATCGCCCGGTGCAGGGGACACGCGGCACCTACCGCGTTAATCTGCGCCATGGCGTCAGCAGGATCAGGTCCGGCCAGCGCCACACGCTGGGTGTGATCTTTCATGATGCCAAATGAGCGCTGCGATTGACGGGTGATCTGTTCGACAGCGTCGCCGAGGCGCAGCCGTCGCGCGAGGAGATCGCCGACGGCGCCGTGCTGCTGCGCGGCTTCGTCAGGCCGATCGAGAGCGAGCTGATCGAAGCGGTCCGCGCGGCCGTGGCGCAATCGCCATTCCGCCGCATGACCACGCCCGGCGGCCACCTGATGTCGGTGGCGATGACCAATTGCGGCGAGCGCGGCTGGATTACCGACCATACCGGCTATCGCTACGATCCCATCGATCCCCGCACCGGCGCGCCGTGGCCGGCGATGCCGCCGGTGCTCCGCGATCTGGCCTTGCGCGCAGCGGAGCAGGGCGGCTTCGCAAACTTCGCCCCCGATGCCTGCCTCGTCAACCGCTACGAGCCCGGCACCCGGCTGTCGCTGCATCAGGACAAGGACGAGCTGGATTTCAACGCGCCGATCGTCTCGGTCTCGCTCGGCCTGCCCGCGACCTTCCTGTTCGGCGGCATGGCACGCAGCGACAAGCCGCGCCGCTTCCGGCTGGTGCATGGCGATGTCGTCGTCTGGGGCGGTGCCAGCCGGCTCGCCTATCACGGCGTGGCACCGCTCGCCGACGGCGAGCATCCGCTGCTCGGTCGGAAACGGATCAATCTGACGTTCCGCAAGGTGGCCTGAAGCGGTTCCTTCGCGCCTGTCCATCGTCTAAGCTTCGGCGAGGGGGAGGCGGCGACATGACGACGACAGAGGTCTCGACCGGCGCGAGCAAACGCGCAACTCGCACGGGACTTTATCTCGCCGTGCTGCAACTGGTGTTCACGCTGGGCTGGACGACTTATGTCGTCTATCTGCCGAAGCTCGCAGCCGATGTCGGCATCGCGCCGGCGGCGGTGATCCTCATCCTGATGCTGGACCAGGCCATCTTCACCATCGCCGACACCGCGATGGGAATCGCCGCCGACAGGATTGCGCCCTTCGCCGGCAGGCTCGGCCTGTTCGTCGGCGTGCTGGCGGCGATCTCCTGCGCGGCCTTCGTCGCAATGCCCTTCGTGGCCGGGATCGGCGCGGGCGCGCAGGCCCCGTTGATCGCGCTGATCGTGGTCTGGTCGATCACGTCGTCGGCCCTGCGCGCCCCGCCGCTGACCCTGCTCGGCAAATATCGCGCAAAGCCACAGGTGCCGTTCCTCGCCGCGCTGGCCATGCTGGGCTATGGCGTCGCCGGCGCGGTCTCGCCCTATCTCGGCGTCGTGCTGCGCGAGCATGACGCGCGGCTGCCCTTCGTGATCTCCAGCGCCGTGCTGCTGCTGACGGCACTCGGGTTGTCGCGGGTCGAGTTTGAGGTGGCGCGCGACACCTCGCCGCCGACGCCGGCCGAAGCGGCCAAACCGCTCGGCCTCGTGCCGATCGCCTTCATCGTCGCGATGGTGGCGCTGGCGCTCGGCTATCAGCTGCACTTTGCCATGAACAGCGCGCCGTCCTATCTGCGGTTCGCCGCAGCCGGTGAGCTGCAATGGCTGATGCCGGTGTTCTGGATCGGCTTCAACATCGCGATGTTTCCGGCGAGCCTCGTCGTCAAGCACCGCGGCGGCCTGATCGTGATGGGCGCTGCCGGGTTGCTCGGCGCGGTCGCGATCGCGGCGGCCGAGCTTGCCGGCAGCCTCAATAGCCTGATCGCCGCTCAATTCCTCGCCGGCGCCGCCTGGGGCTGCATGCTCATGAGTGCGATCTCCGCGGCGCTTGCGATCGGCTCGACCGGCGCGGAGGGCAAGGTCACCGGCCTCGTGTTCTCCGCACTCGCGCTCGGCACCTTCGCGCGGATGGCGGCCGTCGCCGGCGGCCTGCAGAAGATGCCGGACTACGCACCGCTGCTGCACTGGGCGCCGGTCGCCTGCTGGTCGGTCGCAGGCGCGGGCCTGCTCGTGATCGCGGCGGCCCAGCTACAGGGCGTTGCTCACGTCAAGGCTTCGGCGGGTGGATGAACGCCCAGGGGCTGACTTCCGAATCCCTGGTCACCTCGACCGAGATCAGATACGGCCCGCCATGCGCGAGCGCCTTCTCCATCGCGGCCTTGAACTGGTCCGGCGCAGTGACGCGCGCGGCCGCGACGCCGAAGGACTCCGCCAGCTTGACGAAATCCGGATTGACGAGATCCGAGGCCACCACGCGGCCGTCGAAGCGTTCGCGCTGGTCGCGGCGGACATTGCCGTAGGCGTTGTTGTTGAACACCAGCGTCACCACGCCGATGTTGAACTGAACGGCGGTGGCGAGCTCCTGCACGCCGAACATGAAGCCGCCGTCGCCGGTGATCGCCACCACCGGCTTGTCGGGATTGGCGACCTTGGCCCCGAGCGCGGTCGGGAAGCCCGAGCCGAGCGTGCCCTGGTAGCCCGAGGTGATGAAGGTACGCGGCTGGTAGATCGGAAAGCCGTACCAGGAGGCGAAGCCGAATTGCGAGAGCTCATCGGTGACGATCGCATTCGCCGGCAGCACCTCGCGCAGGATGTTGAGATAGGCCATCTGCGGCTGGATGCGCTGGATCTCCTGCTGCGCCGCCGCGCTGGCGTCACGAATGGTTGCGCGGCGGCCGGCCATCTTGCTGTAACCGGCCCTGCTGACGGCGGCAGCGAGATCTGCGGTTGCGGACTTCGCATCGGCGACGATGGCGGTATCCGAGATGAACCGTCGCATCTCGACCGGATCGATGTCGATGCGGATGCTTTTCAGGCCAGGGGGCAGATACGGCCAGCGCGACATGGTCGGCAGCTCGAGCCGCGTGCCGATGCCGATCATGAGATCGGTGCTCGGCCATAGCTTGTAGGCGGCGGCCATGGTGAGCCCGAGCTCATGGGCGTTGGAGACGATGCCGCGACCACTGCGGAAGGCGACGACGGGCGCATCGATCATCTCGGCGAGCTCGAGGATTTCCTCGCCTGCTTCGATCGCGCCGCTGCCGACGAAGATCATCGGCGCCTTGCTGTTCTTGATGAGGGCTGCGGCCTGCTTGATCATGTCAGGGTCAGGCTGCGGCGCCGGCAGCGGCTCCAGCACCGGAGCTGCCGCCGTTGCGGCGCGCTGTGTGAAGATATCCCAGGGCATCTCGACCGAAGCGGGGCCGCGCCGGCCCGACATCATCTCCTGGAAGGCGCGCGCGACGACCGTCGGCGCGTTGGCGGGATATTCGATCCGGTCGGCCCATTTCACATAGGTGCGCAAGGTCGCAAGCTGGTCCGGCATTTCGTGCAGATGGCCGCGGCCCTTGCCGAGGAATGACGTCGGCACCTGGCCGGTGACGCACAGCACCGGCTCGTTGCAGCCGAACGCGGTCAGCAGCGCCGCACTGGCGTTGAGCACGCCGGGGCCGGGCACCACGCTGAACACGCCGGGCCTGCCGCTGGAGCGGGCATAGCCGAACGCCATGTAGCCGCAGGCCTGCTCGTGCCGTGCGCCGATCACCTTGAGCTGGGCCTGGTGGAAGGCGTCGAACAGCCCGTAGACCTGCGCGCCCGGCAGGCCAAACACGGTGTCGACGCCATGGGCGACAAGGCCGCTTACGATCGCTTCGCCGCCGGTGAGGGTGGTCATTGCATCATTCCACTTCGATTTTTTTGGTCAGGCTTCGTCGACGACACCGTTGCGCAACAAGCCGATGCCCTCGGCGGCGACCTCGACGACGTCGCCGGGCCTCAGGTAACGCGGCGGATCGAACCGGGCGCCGGCGCCGGTCGGCGTGCCCGTGACGATGATATCGCCGGGGACGAGGGTTGCGAAGGTCGAGATATAGTTCAAGAGATAGCGGAACGGAAACATCAGCCGGCTGGTGCGATCGTCCTGCCTGAGCTCGCCGTTGACATGGGTGGTGAGCCTGATGTCGGCGATCTGCGATTCCCGCGTGTAAGGCACCAGCCACGGGCCGAGGCTGCCGCTGGAATCGAAGTTCTTGCCTTGCGTGACGTTGAATTTGGCGTGGCGCAGCCAGTCGCGCACCGAGCCTTCGTTGCAGAGCGTGAGCGCGGCGATGTGGTCGAGCGCGCTGCTCTCCGGGATGTGGCGGCCCGCCTTGCCGACGACCAGCACGATCTCGCCCTCATAATCGAGCTGAGCGGAGGCGCGCGGGCGCACCAGCGGCGTGTCGTGGCCGACGAAGGAGCGGGGCGAGCGCATGAACATGCTCGGATATTTCGGCGCCTCCTGGCCGTCCTTGTACTCGGCGTTGCGATCAGGGTAGTTGACGCCGATGCAGATGATCTTTTCCGGCGCGGGCACCGGCGGCAGCCAGGTGATGTCGGTCAGCGCGTGGTCCGGCTTGCGGCCCGCGGCTTCCTCGGCAAGGCTGATGAGCTTGCCGGCCGCGATCACCTCGCGCAGCGTCGGATAGTGCTTTGCGTAACGCCCGGAGAGGTCGACGATGCCGCCCTCCAGGACGGCACCGTAGCTGACGTCACCCTTGACGGAATAGGTGGCGAGGCGAGGGAGCTTCATCGGCAATCTCTCCTGTCGCAGGGACCCATACCGCGCGATCTAACGATGTGGTCGCCGGCCGTACCGAACGACCAGTCTTCACCAAACCACGTCCTGTGGTTATGGGTCCCTGCGTTCGCAGGGACGACGGCCTGAGAGGTTCTCGCGAGCATCAATCCGCCACCAGCACGTCGGCCACGAATTTCGGCTCGCGCACGGCCTGGCCGGTGAACGGCGAGCCCTGCTCGAACCAGGAGCGCGGGGCGGGGGCGCCCCACAGCGTCTGGCGGCGCGGATCGCGCAGCGACCAGCGCAGCGGTTCGTGGTCGTGATCCCCGGTGAAATAGTCGCTGGTGTAGAGCTCGAGCCGGTGGCCATCAGGGTCGCGCACATAGAGGAAGAACGCGTTCGAGATGCCGTGGCGTCCGGGGCCGCGCTCGATGTTCTTCACGAAGCCCTGCGAAGCCATGACGTCGCAGAGATGGATGATGTTCATCGCCGTCGGCGTCCAGTAGGCGAAATGATGCAGGCGCGGGCCCTTGCCGTTGGTGATGGCGAAGTCGTGGACGTTGCCCTTGCGATGCATCCAGGCCGCTGCGATACGGCCGTTCGGTCCATCCTCCTCGGCGTATTCGGTGAGGCGGAAGCCGAGCCGCGCGTAGAAATCGACGGTGTCCTGCACCTCGGCGGCGAACACGTTGAAATGGTCGAGCCGCTGCGGGTGGCAGCCCCTGTAGAGATCGTAGCGGCGCAGCAGATGCGGGCGCTTGTCCATCGCCGCATAAAGCTCGATCTGGAAGCCGAAGGGATCGGTGAACTGCAGGGTGCGGCCCTGGAACGGCTGGTCGACGAAGGCGTAGCTCAGACCGTTCTCGGACAGGAACGCGGCAGCCTTGTCGAGGTCTTTGTCATTGCCGACCTTGAAGCCGAGCCTGTTACAGGCGGGCGCCGCGGCCTTCCGCAACACCAGCGAGTGATGCTGGTGCTCCTCGGCCGCGCGCAAATACACGACCTTGTCGTCGGCATCCTCGACATGCAGGCCGACGGTGGTCTCGTAGAACTCGCGGCTCAGCTTCAGATCGGTGACGTCGAGCACGACGTGGCTGGAGCGGATGATGTTGAACGGCGGCTCGAAGATATGTTGTGGTATGGGCATTGGCGTTTCCCCTCGGTCCTGTCATTCCGGGGCGGCTCGCAGAGCCGAACCCGGAATCCATCGCGCAGCAGAGTTGGTGGATGAATGGATTCCGGACACGCGCGTCGCGCGCCCCGGAACGACTCAAATTCCCAGCCTCTGAATCTTGTGCGTGCCCCGCGCCAGCGAGACGTGCTTGGTTTCCATGTAGAAGTCGAACGAATAATCGCCGCCGTCGCGGCCGATGCCGGAGGCCTTCATGCCGCCGAACGGCGTCGGCAGATGGCGGACGTTTTCCGAATTCAGCCAGATCATGCCGGCCTCGAGCGCGTCCGCCACGCGCAAGGCGCGGCCGACGTCGTTGGTCCAGACATAGCCGGTGAGGCCATAGCGGATGTCGTTGGCGATCTCGATCGCGTCAGCCTCGTCCTTGAAGGGCAGCACGGTGAGGAAGGGGCCGAACACCTCCTCCTGCGCCACGCGCATCCTGCCGTTCGCGCCGGTGACCAAGGTCGGCTCGACATAATGTCCGCCGCCCGGGCCGTCATGGGCCTTGCCGCCGACCGCGATGGTTGCGCCGTCCTGCCGCGCGACGTCGAAATAGGAGCAGACCTTTGCAAGATGCCGCTCGTGGATCAGCGGCCCGATCTCGGTTGTGGGATCGAGGGGATGGCCGACCTTCAGCGCCTTCACGCGCGCGGTCAGCTTTTCGATGAACTTGTCGGCGATGCTCTGCTGGATCAGCAGGCGGCTGGACGAGGTGCAGCGCTCCCCGTTGAGCGAGTAGATCATGAACACGACGGCATCGAGCGCGCGGTCGAGATCGGCGTCGTCGAACACGATGACGGGATTTTTGCCGCCGAGCTCGAAATGCACGCGCTTCAGGGTCGGCGCGCCCTGAACCATGATCGCCGAGCCCGTCGCGCTTTCGCCGACGAAGCCGATCGCCTTGATGGCGGGGTGCTCGGTCAGCGCCTTGCCGGCCTCCTCGCCGAAGCCGTGCACGGTGTTGAGCACGCCGTCGGGCACGCCGGCCTCCTTGACCAGCCTGGCCAGAATGGACGCCGTCACCGGCGACCACTCCGCCGGCTTGTGCACGACGGTGCAGCCGGCCGCCAACGCCGGGGCGATCTTCCAGGTCGAGAGCATGAACGGCGTGTTCCACGGCGTGATCACGCCGACCGGGCCGATCGGCACGCGCGTCGAGATGTTCCAGTGCTCGTCGCTCGGCGTGTTGAGGCCGTCGCGCGCCTCCGCGCATTTGTCGGCGAAGAAACGGAAATTCTCGGCGGCGCGGATCGCCGCCTTGGCCATGAAGCGATAGGCCTGCCCGGTGTCGATGCATTCGAGCACCGCGATGTCCTCGGCATTGTCCTCGATCGCGTCGGCCACGCGATGCAGCAGCTTCTTCCGCATCGCCGGGCCCATGTCGCGCCAGGATTTGAAGGCGAGCGAGGCGGCCGTCGCCGCCGCGTCGATATCCTCCGCATTGCCGCGCGCGACACTGGCGAGCGCCGCGCCATCCACCGGCGACCTGGTCTCGAAGGTCTCGCCGGAAATCGAGGCGACGATCTTGCCGTCGATCATGTGACCGATGCCGTCGGCACGCAGCGACTTCAGGAGCGGTGCGGCGCGATCGCGGTTGGCCTGGAACACATCGGCTTTCGGGCTGGGCTTATCCATGGGCAGCTTCCGTTTTCAGGGCGTCGTGGATGTTGTTGCGCTTCCAGCTGGTGTCCTTGTCGTTGATCTGCATGTCGAACGACAAAGCGAACTTGCTGGCGGCGAAGACGGGATCGAGATGCTTCGAGAGCGCCTGGAAGACGTGCTCGCCGGCTTTCTGGCGCGTGGGAAGGTCGCGGCCCTCGCCGATGCGCAGCACCATGTCGAGAAAGCCGTAGTCCTGCCGTGCGTCGGCGATCGCATAGTGCTCGCACCTGACAGCGCGGACGCGGATGCCGCCGAGCGGGAAGATGCCGGTCTCGACCGCCGCCTTGCGCACGACCTCGCAGACCAGCTTCATATCGAGACGGCTGTCGAGATTGGCCGAATATTCGATCGTGAAATGCGGCATCGCGGTTTCACTCCCTGTGTCGTCTTGTTGCTTTACGCGAAGTAGCAGCTGACCGAGCCGTAGGCGCCATAGTCGGCCTGAATTGTGTCGCCCTTGCGGGTCTCGATCGGACGGATGAAGGAGCCCGCGAGCACGACCTGTCCGGGCTCCAGCGCAAGGCCGAACGGCGCGATCTTGTTGGCGAGCCAGGCGACGGCGGTGGCGGGATGATTGAGCACGCCGGCGGCAAGGCCGGTCTCCTCGAGCTGGCCGTTCTTGAAGCACAGCGCGCCGATCCAGCGCAGGTCGGCGTCGAGCGGGCGGATCGGCCGTCCACCGAGCACGATGCCGGCATTGGCCGCGTTGTCGGCGATGGTGTCGAAAATCTTGCGCGTCGCCTTCGTCTTGGGATCGACGCGCTCGATCCGCGTGTCCAGGATCTCCAGCGCCGGCACCACGAAATCGGTGGCGTTGAGCACGTCGAACAGGGTGCAGTCGGGGCCTGCGAGCCGCTTGCTCATGACGAAGGCGAGCTCGGCCTCGACACGCGTCGCGATGAAGCGCTCGGTCGGAACGATCCCGCCATCGGCGAAGAACATGTCGTCGAGCAGCACGCCGGAATCCGGCTCGTCGATGTTGAGCGCGCTCTGCATCGCCTTCGAGGTCAGGCCAATCTTGTGGCCTTTGACGAGGCGCCCCTCCGCGATCTTGACGTCGACCCAGGCCTTCTGAATCGCGTAGGCATCGGCGATGGTGATCTCGGGAAAATCCTGCGAGAGCTGGCGGATCTGCGTGCGGGTCTTCTCCGCCTGGTGCAGACGCCGCGCGCAAGCTTGGATATCGTCGTTGGAAAGCGCCATTTGTGATCTTACAAATTGGGGTGCCGCGAAATACTTAACATGTTAAGTGAATGCGTCAAACACAATTTCGGCTTGCTGCACTGCAAACGTTTCGCGGTTTGAAAGGGCGTCATGGTGAAGAGACCGGCTGATCCAGCCAACGGAAGCGCCCCTGCCGCAGAACCTGTCGCAAGGCAGGTGCCGATGCGCGATTTCTCGCGCTCGCTGCCGATGTCGCTGCTGCGGGCGCGCGAGGCGGTGATGCGGCAGTTTCGCCCCTCGCTGCGCGAGCACGGCCTGACCGAGCAGCAATGGCGCATCCTGCGTGCGCTGGCGGCGATCGAAGCGGTCGAGGTCACGGAACTGGCGCGCACTGCGTTCCTGCTCGGGCCGAGCCTGTCGCGCATCCTGCGCGATCTCGAGGCGCGCCATCTGATCGAACGCAAGACGGCAAAAGCGGACCAGCGCCGCAGCATGGTCTCGATCTCGAAGGAGGGGGTGAAGCTGATGGCGTCGGTCGCGCCCACCTCGGAGGCGATCTATGCCGAGATCACGCGGCGCTTTGGCGCGCGCAAGCTCGCCGAATTGCAGGACATGCTGGGCGCGCTCGAACAGAGTCTTGCGGAGCTCGGCGGCGCCGAGGAGGCAAGTTCCGAGGAGTGACAGCAGATATGCACGTCCGGGTGCCGCAAGCCATGGACATGAATGCGCATTTTCGCGCAAATAGTGGCCCGGGCTGGCGGTCGATCAGGCGCCGATTCCCGGCGCCAGAAGGCGGCCGCATGGGCGTTGCGTCATTGCGAGCGTAGCGCGGCGGCCCGGTTCGCGGTAACAGCAGGTTCGTGCTGTCGCGGCGCTCGTCGTGGTGACGCTGGTCCAAATAACACGGTCCAAACAACAAAGAAGGAAGGCAACGTGGCGAACAAGGTCAAGGAAATCTGGAAGTCGGGCAAGGCCGTGGTCAACGCGTGGCTCGCAATTCCCTCCGGCTTCTCGGCCGAAATGATCGCGCAATGCGGCTTCGACAGCGTCACCGTCGACATGCAGCATGGCGTGCAGGACTATCTGTCGATGGTGCAGTGCTTCCAGGCCATGGACAAGCATCCCGTGACCCCGATGGTCCGCGTGCCCTGGAACGAGCCCGGCATCATCGGCAAGGTGCTCGACGGCGGCGCCTATGGCGTGATCTGCCCGATGGTCAACACGCCGCAGGAGGCGAAGAACCTCGTCTCCTATTCGAAATATCCGCCGCAGGGCGTGCGCTCCAACGGCCCGATCCGCGCCGGCATGTACGGCACCGCGGGCTCGTATCAGAAGACCGCGAACGCCGACACCATCCTGCTGCCGATGATGGAGACCAAGACCGCGGTCGAGAACATGGAAGCCATCCTCGACGTCGAGGGCATCGACGGCGTCTATATCGGACCGTCCGATCTCGGCTTCTCCTACGGCCTCGAGCCCAAGCTCGATCGCTCTGAGCCCGAGATCCTCGCGATCTACGAGAAGATCATCAAGGAGTGCGGCAAGCGCGGTCTCAACCCGGGCATCCATTGCAGCGGCGCCGAAGGCGCGGCACGCGCCATCAACATGGGCTTCAAGCTTGTGACGCTCTCGAACGAGGTCGGCCTGATGACGACCTACGCCAAGATGCAGGTCAACGCGACCCGCAAGGATTCCGGCGGCAAGGCCTAAGAAACTCGCGAATGGGGAATGGGGAGTAGCGAATAGCGCTGCTCCCCTTTTCCATTCGCACTCGCTACTCACGATTCGCTTTTTGGAGACCTCCCATGACCATCAGCCCCGTCATCCGCCTGCATCCCGATGATGGCGTGCTGATCGCGCGCGCCAGCCTGCCGCCGGGAACGGTGGTGGCCGACGGCGTGACCACGGTCGAGCGCATTCCCTCCGGCCACAAGGTCGCGATCAAGCCGTTCTTGGTGGGCGAGCCTGTCATCCGCTACGGCCAGATCATCGGCTTTGCGACCCAGGCCATCGCGCCGGGCCAGCACGTCCATGTGCAGAACATCGGCATGGGCGATTTCGCCAAGGACTATGCCTATTGCGCCGACGTCAAGCCGACGCCGAATTTCGACCTGCCGGCGACCTTCGAGGGCATCCGCCGCCCGGACGGCCGCGTCGCCACGCGCAACTACATCGGCATCCTCACCTCGGTGAATTGCAGCGCGCATGTCGCGAGCCTCGTCGCCGACGTCTTCAAGAAGAATCCATTCACCGGCGATAATCCGCTGGCCGAATTCCCCAATGTCGACGGCGTGGTCGCACTCACCCACAAGACCGGCTGCGGCATGACGCAGAACGAGCCGCTGGCGCTGCTCCGCCGCACGCTCGGCGGCTACGCGCGGCACGTCAATTTCTCCCACGTCATCGTGCTCGGGCTCGGCTGCGAGGTGAACCAGATCGGCGGTCTCATGGAAGAGCAGAAGCTCGCGGGACGCCTGCGCGCGATGGACATCCAGGAGGTCGGCGGCACCCGCAAGACCGTAGAAGCCGGCATCGCCTTCGTGCGCGAGGCGCTGGCTGACGCCAACAAGGTCAAGCGCGAATCCGTGCCGGCGAGCGAGCTCACGGTCGCTCTGCAATGCGGCGGTTCGGACGGCTATTCCGGCGTGTCGGCCAATCCCGCGCTTGGAGCGGCCAGCGACCTCATCGTGCGCCACGGCGGTACCGTGATCCTGTCGGAGACGCCGGAGACCTATGGGGCCGAGCATCTCCTGACGCGTCGCGCCGTCAGCCGCGAGGTCGGCGAGAAGCTGGTCGACCTGATGCGCTGGTGGGACGAATACACGGCGCGCGAAGGTGCCGAGATGAACGCCAATCCGAGCCCAGGCAACAAGGCCGGCGGCCTCACCACCATCCTGGAGAAGTCGCTCGGCGCGATGGCGAAGGCCGGCACCACCAATCTCGTCGAGGTGCTGCGCTACGCCGAGCCCATCACCAAGAAGGGTTTCGTCTTCATGGATACGCCCGGCTACGATCCGGTCGCTGCGACCGGCCAGGTCGCCGGCGGCGCCAATCTCGTCTGCTTCACCACCGGCCGCGGCAGCGTGTTCGGCTGCAAGCCGGCGCCCTCGATCAAGCTTGCCACCAACACGCCGATGTACAAGCGCATGGAAGAGGACATGGACGTCAATTGCGGCACCATCCTCGAAGGCGAGGAGAGTGTGCAGGAATGCGGCCAGCGCATCTTCGATCTCATTCTCAAGACGGCTTCGGGACAGCCGACCAAGAGCGAGAGTTTCGATTTCGGCGGCGCCGAGTTCGCGCCCTGGGTGCTCGGAGCAACGATGTAATTGAACTTGGCGCAAATCGCTGCCGAAATTTGCGGCATCGCAGCGAGGGCTTACGTAACTTTACGGAGGTACCGCGTAGCCGCACGGATTCCTCTGGTCACCTATGATTAATAGTTCCCGTCGTAATCCTTGAGCAATGCGGGCCACTCCTTCGAGGGCGCTGCCCCTTTGACAGGACACGTCAACGATGACGCATGCGGTACGGCCAACTGGCGTGGAAAATCTCCTCGGCGAGGAGGAGCTGATCGTCTCGAAGACCGATCTCAAAGGCCGTATCACTTACGCCAATGATGTCTTTCTCCGCATGGCGAAGTACTCCTGGAAGGAGCTGATGGGCGCGCCCCACAGCCTGATCCGCCACCCGGACATGCCGCGCTGCGTCTTCAAGCTGCTGTGGGATACGCTCCAGACCAAGCAGGAGATCTTCGCCTACGTCGTCAATCTCGCCGGCGACGGCAGCCACTATTGGGTGTTCGCCCACGTCACTCCGACGTTCGACGATCGCGGCAACATCATCGGCTATCACTCCAATCGACGCCGGCCCGATCCGGCGCCGGTCGAGAAAATCAAACCGATCTACAAGGCGCTCTGCGCGGAAGAGGCGCGCCACGCCAATGCCAAGGACGGCATGCGTGCGAGCTTCGACATGATGGTCGGTCTGCTCAAGCAAAACGGTGTTGGCTACGATGAATTTGTGCTCTCTCTCTAAGGCGCAGGGAGCGACTGCAGTCGCGTGCCTTCTCGCCGGCATCGCGTTCGTCGTCTCGCTGCTCGGCGGAAGCGGAATCATCAGTGCCGCGCCGCTCGGAGCGGCGATCCTGCTGCTCGGCTACGCGCTCTGGTGCCAGCACCGGGTTGCCGTGGCCGTCGACGAGGTTGCTGACGTCTGCCGCAAGGCGGCGCGCGGCGATCTCGAAGCGCGGGTCATGAGCGAGCGCCAGGCCGGGCGGATCGGCGCCATCCAGAAATCCGTCAACGACATGCTCGACATCGCCGACGCCTTCGTCCGCGAGGCTTCGGCATCGATGGACTATGCCAGCCGCGGCAAGTATTTCCGCAAGATCCTCGCGCGCGGACTGCCCGGCTCGTTCCGCCGCTCGGCAACCGTCATCAATGCCGGCACCGACAGCCTCGGCCGCCGCGTGGTGGAGATCGCAGGCCTTGCCAAACAGTTCGGCACGCATCTCGACGAGGTCGCAGGCAGCCTGATGAGCGCCGCGACCGACCTTGAATCCGACGCCGGCCAGATGGCGGCGGCGGCGGAGACGACGAGCCGTCAGACCTCCGGCATGCGCAGTGCGTCCGATCAGGCCTCGAGCAATGTTGCGACGGTGGCGAGTGCGGCGGAACAGCTCGCATCCTCGATCGCGGAGATCAGCCGCCAGGTGGCCGGCTCGACCACGAGCACGGGACGCGCCGTCGACGAAGCCAACCGGGCCGGCAACGAAATCCGTACCCTCGCGGAGGCCGCGATGCGGATCGGCGACGTCGTCAAGCTGATCAGCGAAATCGCCTCGCAGACCAACCTGCTGGCGCTCAACGCCACGATCGAGGCGGCGCGGGCAGGCGAGGCCGGCCGCGGCTTCGCCGTGGTCGCCTCCGAGGTCAAGAGCCTCGCCAACCAGACCGCAAAGGCGACCGAGGAGATCAGCGCCAAGGTCGGCGAGATGCAGCAATCGACCAGCAACTCGGTCGCGGCGGTCGAAGCGATCGCGCAGACCATCGCCGAAATCGACGGCATCACCGCGAGCATTGCGGCCTCGATCGAGCAGCAGGGTTCCGCGACGCGCGAGATCGCCCGCAACGTCCACGAAGCTTCCGCCGGCACCTCGCAGGTGTCCTCCAACGTGTCAGGCATCAGCGAGGCCGCCGCCGACACCGGCCGCGTCGCCAGCCGCGTCAACAGCGCCTCCGAACGCGTCCACGGCGAGGTTGAGACGCTCCGCCGCGAGGTGACGCAGTTCCTGCAGCGGCTGACCTCGGCGGCGTAGGGCGCACCCACCAGATGTCGTCATGCCCGGGCTTGTCCCGCGCATCCACGTTCTTGGTGACCGCAATAGAAGGTCGTGGATGGCCGGGACGAGCCCGGCCATGACGCCGTAGAGGCTTCAGAGTGCCAACGCTGACATCGTGTGCGGTCGATCGCCCGAACGGCAGGGATACTTCCTAGGCACGCGCTGCCCGTTGTTAGTGCTTGATCGCATCCATCTCAGGTGTTCTGCTCAAAAAAGCTGCTGGAGCACCGCACCCCGTGTCGATCTACGTCGCATTGCATCACGTCACGCACTACAAATACGACCGCCCGATCGATCTGGGACCGCAAACCATCCGCCTGCGCCCGGCGCCGCATACACGCACGCCGATCCTGAGCTATTCGCTCAAGGTCACGCCATCCAACCATTTCGTGAACTGGCAGCAGGATCCGCAAGGCAACTGGCTGGCGCGCTACGTCTTCCCGGAGAAGACCACCGAGCTGAAATTCGAGGTCGATTTCACGGCGCAGATGACCACGGTCAACCCGTTCGACTTCTTCGTCGAACCGTATGCGGACAGCTTCCCGTTCGAATACACCAAGGACCTGAAAACCGAGCTCGCGCCTTATCTCGAGACCGTCAAGCCCGACCGCCTGTTCGCGAAATTTCTCGACACGATCCCGCATGAAGCCCCGAACACCGTCAACTTCCTGGTCGATCTCAACCGCGAGCTTCAGAAGCACGTCCGCTACATCATCCGCATGGAGCCCGGCGTGCAGACACCGGAGGAGACGCTCTCCTCCGGCGCCGGCTCGTGCCGAGACTCCGCCTGGCTCCTGATCCAGACACTGCGTCATCTCGGGCTCGCGGCGCGCTTCGTCTCCGGTTATCTGATCCAGATCCGTCCCGACATCGATCCGATCGAGGGCCCGCCCGAGGTCGAGAACGACTTCACCGACCTGCACGCCTGGGCCGAGGTCTATCTGCCGGGCGCCGGCTGGATCGGCTTCGATGCCACCTCCGGCATGCTCGCGGGCGAGGGCCACATCCCGGTCGCCGCCACGCCGCATTATCGCTCGGCCGCGCCGATCTCCGGCGGGGCCGGCTTTGCCGAGGTCGAGTTCGCCTTCGACATGAGCGTCAAGCGCATCCGCGAGGCGCCGCGCATCACAAAACCCTTCTCCGACGAATCCTGGGCCCGGCTCAACGATCTCGGCGAGCAGGTCGATGGTGATCTCGCCGGCGCGGACGTGCGGCTCACCATGGGCGGCGAGCCGACCTTCGTCTCCGTCGACGATCTCGAAGCGGCGGAGTGGAATACGGAAGCGGTCGGCCCGACCAAGCGCGCGCTTGGCGACGATCTGATCCGCCGCCTGCGCGATCGTTTCGCGCCCGGCGGTCTGCTGCATTACGGCCAGGGCAAATGGTACCCGGGCGAGAGCCTGCCGCGCTGGGCCTTCGGTCTCTACTGGCGCAAGGACGGCGCGCCGATCTGGAAGAATGGCGATCTCATCGCCAGGATCCAAAATCCACGCCGCGCCGAGGCGAAGGACGCCGAGACCTTCATGGAGGGCGCGGCGCTGCGGCTCGGGCTCGATCCCGGCTACATCATGCCGGCCTACGAGGACACCGCGCTCTGGCTTCAGAAGGAAGCCGAGCTTCCCGTCAACGTCGATCCGACCGACTCGAAATTGGCCAATCCGGAGGATCGCGCACGCATGGCGCGCGTGTTCGAGCAGGGCCTCAACACGCCGCGCGGCTTCGTGCTGCCGGTGCAGCGCTGGAACGCGCCGCCGCGCTGGCGCAGCGAACGCTGGCAGCTCCGGCGCAATCACCTGTTCCTGATGCCCGGCGATTCACCGCTCGGCTTGCGCCTGCCGATCGGGTCGCTCGGCTACGTTCCACCCAACCAATATCCCTACGTCGTCGAGCGCGACCCGATGGAGGCGCGCGGCAAGCTTCCGGTGTTCACCCTCGAAGCGCGCCCGGAAGCTCCGCCGCGGGCCGCGCCCGAACAACTCAACACGTCCGTCCCGGTCCGCACGGCGATGTCGGTCGAAGTCCGCGACGGCGTGCTTTGCGCCTTCATGCCGCCGGTCGAGCGCATCGAGGACTATCTCGAACTGGTCGCCGCGTTGGAGGCGACCGCCGAGGAGATGCAACTCTCCGTCCATGTCGAGGGCTATCCGCCGCCGTTCGATCCGCGCATCGAGGTCATCAAGGTGACGCCCGACCCTGGCGTCATCGAGGTCAACATCCAGCCGGCAAAGAGCTGGCGCGAAGCGGTCGATATCACCACCGGTCTCTATGAGGACGCGGGCAAGGTGCGTCTCGGCGCCAACCGTTTCCTGGTCGACGGCCGCCACACCGGCACCGGCGGCGGCAATCACGTCGTGATCGGCGGCTCCAGTCCTGAGGACTCGCCGTTCCTGCGCCGGCCCGATCTGCTCAAGAGCCTGGTGCTGTACTGGCAGCGGCATCCCTCGCTGTCCTATTTCTTCTCCGGCCTGTTCATCGGCCCGACCAGCCAGGCGCCGCGCATCGACGAAGCCCGGCACGACAGCATCTACGAGCTCGAGATCGCGCTCTCGCACGTGCCGCCGCCCGGTTACCAGGCGCCGCTGTGGCTGGTCGACCGCCTGTTCCGGCATCTGCTCGTCGACATCACCGGCAACACCCACCGCGCCGAGATCTGCATCGACAAGCTCTATTCGCCCGATGGTCCGACCGGCCGTCTCGGCCTCGTCGAATTCCGCGCGCTCGAAATGCCGCCGGACCCGCGCATGTCGCTGGCGCAGCAGCTCTTGATCCGCGCGCTGATCGCCAAGATGTGGCGCGAGCCGCAGGCCGGCAAGTTCGTGCGCTGGGGCACCGCGCTGCACGACCGCTTCATGCTGCCGCATTTCATCTGGGAGGATTTTCTCGACGTTCTCGGCGAGCTGAAGCAGTTCGGCTATCCGTTCGAGCCGGAATGGTATCTGGCCCAGCTCGAATTCCGCTTTCCCGCCTTCGGCCGCATCCATCATGGCGGCGTGACGCTGGAGCTGCGCCAGGCGCTGGAGCCGTGGCACGTGCTGGGCGAGGAAGGCTCGGCCGGCGGCACCGTGCGCTATGTCGATAGCTCGGTCGAGCGCCTCCAGGTCAAGGCGGAGGGCTTTGTCGAGGGGCGCCACATCGTCACCTGCAACGGCCGCCGCCTGCCGATGACCTCGACCGGTCGCTCGGCCGAGGCCGTGGCCGGCGTCCGCTTCAAGGCCTGGCAGCCGGCCTCCGGCCTGCACCCGACCATTCCCGTCCACGCGCCGCTGACCTTCGACCTGATCGACAGCTGGAACGGCCGCTCGCTCGGCGGCTGCGTCTACCACGTCGCCCATCCGGGCGGGCGCAGCTACGACACCAAGCCGGTCAACACCTACGAGGCCGAGGCGCGGCGGCTGGCGCGCTTCCAGGACCACGGTCATACGCCGGGGCCGGTCCAGCCGCCCCCCGAGGAACGCACAAATGAGTTCCCGCTGACCCTCGACTTGCGGACTCCGCTCCTGCAATGAGTATGATGGTGGGGCAGGGAGAGGCGCATGGCCGAGGGCGCAGTGGAAGAGGACGACAAGGCGGGCAAGGTGCAAGGCCAGCGCCGCTTCGCGCAATGGGTCCGCGAATATAAGCGCCTGCCTGGCATTCCCGACGAGTTCCTGGGCCCCGACGGCGCCCCGCGCGCGGTCTGGAGCCGCTTTTTCGATGCCTTCGGCGCGCTCGCCCCCGACGAGATCGAGCGCCGATTCGGCATGGCCGACCGCCATCTGCGCGAGGCCGGCGTCACCTACCGCGCGCCCGGCGACAGTGCCGACCGGCCCTGGGCGATCAGCCATCTGCCGCTCCTGATCGACGAGGCCGACTGGCAGCAGCTTTGCGCCGGCATCACCCAGCGCGCCGAGCTGCTCGAGCGGGTGCTGCGCGACATCTACGGCGAGGGCCGGCTGGTCGCCGAGGGCGCGCTGCCGGCGGCGGCGATCGCCGGCAGTCCCGAATATCTCCGTCCCGTCTGCGGCGTGCCGCCGCCGGGCGGGCGCTATCTGTCGCTCTATGCCGCCGACATCGGCCGCGGTCCCGACGGGCGCTGGTGGGTGCTCGGCGACCGCACCCAGGCGCCGTCAGGTGCGGGCTACGCGCTGGAGAACCGTCTGGTGCTCTCGCGCGCCTTTTCCGATCTCTACAAGTCGATGAACGTGCCGCGCGTCGCGCCGTTTTTCGAGGCGTTCCGCGACTCGCTTCGCGCGCGTGCCGACCGCGACGAGCCCAGGATCGGCGTGCTCACCCCCGGCAGCTTCAGCGAGACCTATTTCGAGCACGCGACGCTGGCGCGCTATCTCGGCTTCCTGCTGGTCGAGGGCGACGATCTCGCCGTCAGCGACAACCGTATCCACATCCGCACCGTCGCCGGCCTGAAGCGGTTAGACGTGCTGCTCCGCCGCGTCGATTCCAACTCGCTCGATCCGCTCGAGCTCGACGCCTCCTCGCATCTCGGCGTGCCCGGCCTGATCGACGTGCTGCGCAAGGACGGCGTCGTCGTCGCCAACATGCCGGGCTCCGGCGTGCTCGAGGCGCGGGCGCTGCTCGGCTTCCTGCCGGCGCTGAGCCGCCGCCTGCTCGGCGAAGAGCTGAAGATGCCGCATATCGCGACCTGGTGGTGCGGCCAGCGCGTCGCGCGCGACGAAGTGCTGGCGCGGCTCGACGAGGTCGCGATCGAAGGCGCCTATCGGCGCGGGGTGCCCGGCTTCGACAGTGCGGGGCCGGTGCTCGCGAGCGAGCTCGATGCGAACGACCGCAAGCGCCTGATCGATGCCATCGCCGCGCGCGGCATGGACTATGTCGGCCAGGAGGTGGTGCGGCTCTCGACCATGCCGGTGTGGGAGCAGGGCCAGATCATGCCGCGTCCGTTCGTGCTGCGCGTGTTCGCGGCCGCCACGCCCGACGGCTGGGCCATCATGCCCGGCGGCTTCTGCCGGATCGCCGAACAGCCGGATGCGCGCGCGGTGTCGATGGGCGACGGCGCCCGCGCCGCCGACGTCTGGATCGTGTCCGACAAGCAGGTCTCGACCGCGACCTTGCTGCCGGCGACCGACAAGGTCCGCATCCGCCGTATCGCCGGCGTGCTGCCGAGCCGGGCTGCCGACAATCTGTTCTGGCTCGGCCGCTACCTCGAGCGCGCCGAGGCGACGCTGCGCCTCGTGCGCGCCTTGGGCTCGCCGAGCGGACCCAACAAGGGCACCGCGGCCTCGCTGCAATCGGGCGAGCGCATCCAGCGCCTGTTGGTGGCCTGGGGCGCGGTCTCGCAGACCTCGCGCGCGGCCCCCGGGCGCATCGTGGCCGAAGCGCTGCAGAGCGAGGCCCGTTTCGGCTCGGCGCTGTCGCTGGTGCGCGCGGCGCAGCGCACGGCGACATCCCTGCGCGAACGGCTGTCGCCCGATGCCTGGCAGGTCATCACCGAGATGGCCGAGCGCCTTGCCTACGAGGTCGAGGACGACGACAGCGTGCTGAGCGCGGCCGAGCTGACCTTGCAGGAGCTGGCGAGCTTCGCCGGCCTTGCGCAGGAGAACATGAACCGCGCCGCCGGCTGGCGCTTCCTCGACATCGGCCGCCGCACCGAGCGCGCCATCAATACCACGCGCTTCGCACGGCAGTTCGCCTATGACGAGGCCGGCGACGAGGACCTCGACATCCTGCTGACGCTGGTGGATTGCCAGATCACCTACCGCTCGCGCTATCTGCTGGCGCCGATCCTGGCGCCGGTGCGCGACCTCGCGGTGCTCGATCCCTACAATCCGCGCTCGGTGGCGTTCCAGGTGGCGACGCTGAACGAGCACATCGCCGCGCTCCCGAGCCTGAAGGAGCACGGCCTGATCGAGAAGCCGCAGCGGCTCGCGGTGGCGCTGCAGGCGATGCTTGCAACGGCCGAGGCCGAGAAGCTCCAGGTCAAGACCCTGTTCGGGCTGGAGCAGGATTTGCTGAACCTCGCGGATGCGATCGGGCAGCACTACTTCCCGCACGGTCCCAATGCCGCCCGGCCGGAAAAGCTGACGGGGCTGGCGTGATCTACGACATCCGTCACGTCACGACTTACGAATACGAGAACCCGGTCAGCTTCGCCCGCTGTACGCTGCGGCTGGAGCCGCGCAGCGGCGGCGGCCAGGAGCTGATCTCGCACAGCGTCGAGATCCGCCCGCGCCCCGCAGAGCGCAATGTGCGGCGCGATTTCTTCGGTGCGCTGACCGAGAGCATCGTGATCGAGGCCGCGCATCGCAACTTGCGGATCGATTCGCGCTCGCGCGTCTCGGTGTCGCGTCAGCCGCGGCCGCGCGATGCCGCGAGTCCACCCTGGGAGAGCGTTCGCGACATTGCCTTCGAAGCGACCAGCCTCGGACCGGCCTCGCCGGTCGGCTATGTCTTCGCGAGTCCGCTGGTGCCGGTGCTGCGTCCGGTCAGCGCCTATGCTGCCGAGAGCTTTCCATCGGGCGCTGGCGTCCTCAAAGGTGCGGTCGATCTGATGCATCGTATCCGCAACCAGTTTCGCTACGACGCCAAGGCAACGGTGATCTCGACGCCGCTGAACGAGGTGTTCGACAAGCGCCACGGCGTCTGCCAGGACTTCGCCCATGTGATGATCGCGGGGCTGCGCGGGCTCGGCCTGCCGGCGGCCTATGTCAGCGGATACTTACGCACCATTCCGCCGGCGGGCCAGCCGCGTTTGCAGGGCGCCGACGCCACCCATGCCTGGGTGTCGCTGTGGTGCGGGGCGGAGCTCGGCTGGGTCGATCTCGATCCGACCAATGATCTCCTGATCGGCAACGACCATATCGTGCTTGCGGTCGGGCGCGATTTCTCCGACGTCTCGCCGGTCGACGGCATCATCGTCGGCTCGCCGAAGCAGAAGCTCGGCGTCGCCGTCGATGTGCTGCTGGTGGAGTAGGGCGTGTGCTCAGAATCGTGAGCGTACCAGCGCAGGGCGGAAGTCTGCCATCTTGAATGTCATCGGTAACTGGTGACCCGCTGCGGAAGTCGGCGCTGTCGCTGACGGCCGCAACGGCTGCGTCGTTGTTTCCATTTTGCCGACTTTCAAACTCTTTGTTGCCTCAGGTTCTCAGTGACTCCGAGGCTTGCGCAGAGCGATCGCGCCGAGCGCCACCAGCAACCCGGTGCTGACCAGGGCCAAGCCTGCGAGTTGGAGACTGTTCGGAACCTCGCCTGTGATTGGCATGCCGATCAGGATGGCGACGGCTGGGACGAGGGCCGGAAAGACGGCGGCGCGCCCGGCACCAATGACTTGAACGGCCTTCGAGAAAGCGATGACAGCAACGACGCCTGAAAGAACGCCTTGCACCAGGATCTGCGCTGCGAGCATCGGCAAGGGAGCTGCCAAGAGACGATCTGCTCCGATCACCAGGAAGTAGCCGGGAACGTAGACAGTTGCTGAAAGCACCGAGACAACAGCGGTGCCAGCGACCGGCGACACGCCCCAGTGGCGGCTGAGGACCGTAAACACTGCCCACATCAGGCCGGCTGCCGCGAATAACAGGTCGCCGATCGGCGTCAATGCCGTCCCGGTCATCAAGCCAGGCCCGGCAATCACGGCGAGCCCGGCGAGGATTATGGCGACACCTGCAACGCGTGCAATCGTCGGCCGATCGCCCAGGACCAGAAATGCCAGTCCGATAGACCCGAGCGTCAGCGCTGCCGGCTGGATGACGGCACCATGGGCGAGCGGCGCAAATGAATAGCCTGACACACCGGTTATGACGAAGAGCGGCCCGACCAGCAGTGTCAGGGAGGCGCCCTTCTTCATACCCATGCCGGCCATGTCCATGATCCCGCGCCTCAACAACCACGGCAGCATGATCAATCCAGCGACGCCGTACCGGATCGCTGCGATGTCGGTGGCGTGGAGACCCGCCGAGACACCGGCGCGCGCCATGGCCAGATAGGAGCCCCATATGCTCGCCGCCAGTAAGCCGAGCGCAAGGCCGCGCACTTCCGGGCGATCGCGCAGAGCCACCTGCGAGGGCAAATTCGGTACGGCGGCCGTGCAAAGGGACGTGCTCATGACCATCTCTCTTGCTCTTAAGATCTCAGATCAGGACGCGACGGCGATCTTGCGCAGCGCCGAGAGCGCTACGGCCGGATCCATCCGGTTGCGGTAGTCGGGATCGACGCTCGCCAATGCGATGCGGCCGCCCTTCTCGATGACGTAGCTTGCCGGCATTGGCAGCGACCACTGTCCGTCCCCGTTGCGGGTCGGCAGGTCGTGGCCGAATTTCTGGTAAAGTGCCTTGATGGCTGGCGAGAGTTGGAAGCGGATGCCGAGTGCATCCGCCAGCGCACCGTCCGTATCACTCAACACGTCGAAGCTCAGAGCGTTCTTCTCCGCGGTCGTCAGCGTGTTGTCTGCCGTCTCCGGCGAGATGGCGACGAGGCGGGCGCCAAGCGCCTTGAATTCAGGCAGTGCTTTCTGGTAGGCGCGCAGTTCGAGGTTACAATAGGGACACCAGCCACCGCGATAGAAAGTCACAACGAGGGGGCCGCTCGCGATCAGAGCGCCGAGATCCGTCGCGCCACCGATCTGGTTCGGCAGTTGCCTTTCCGGAAACTGTGCACCGGCCTGGAGCGCGCGATCGGCCAGCGACTGCAGCGCCGCATTGTCGTCGTCGACGAGCTTCGCGGTTTCAGCGCCGACGCGTTCGCGCCAGGATGTCTTGAAGGAGTCGAGTTCGGTTTGCAGGGACATGATCGTTCTCCGGAATGTTCGGTGGCTAAGGTATTGAAGCCGGCCAATTTCGACCGGTGCTCAGGTTTTTGACGCGGCCATCATCTGTTGAACGAGCGCGTTCGCGCTGGCGCCTTCAAGTGCGAGTCCGTAGCCGACTTCGCGGACGATCCGCTCTTTCAGGGGCTGGATGAAGTGGATGCGGGTATTGCGGCGCGTCACCTCGGGTTGCTTGAGGTATTGCTGCGCCAGATCACGGGCGACCGTCACGGCACAGCCGGCATCCGCCAGATAATTCACGACGCCCCATGCTGCGGCTTCCTCAGCCGCGACCGGACGCGGGCTGAGGAGGAACGCCTCGGTCCGGCCCGCTCCAGCGCGATACGACCACGTCGTGTAAACGCCATCGCCTGGGACGATCCCGCCGGCGAAATGCGGCAGATCGTGGAAAGTCGCCGTCTTGGAAGCAACAATCACGTTGGCGAGCAGCGCATACTCGGTGTGGATGTGCGCCTTGCCCTCGATGGCGGCGATCATCGGCACGCGAATGTTGGCGATGTTCTCGAGGATCTGGGTGCCTTCGTCGTGCACTTTCGACCAGACATTTGCATCGCCGACATTGCCGAAGCTGCCAAAGTCGATTTCGGCCATGTAGTCGCCGATGCCAGTCAGGATGACGACCTTATTTCCCCGATCGCGGCTGATCTCGTAAAAGGCGTCCGTGAACCCTTCATGGTCGCGCGCATCAAATTTGATCGGGCCGCCGTCTGTATGCATCTCGACCAGTAATATCCCGTCTGCGTCACGGCTCATGCGGAGGTGGGCGTAGCGGCTGAAATAGGCCGGTACTGAGTTGGTTTCTGCGCTCATGATCATCTCCGTAGCGTTGCGTCCCGGCGGCGCCGTCGTCGCCTGCGATGCATCAATGAAACATGTCTAGAACTTGCGGAACGCCTACAGATTTCATATGATTGATACGAAAGGCGTATGAATGATATGGATCTGCTGGGCCCGATGAAGACGTTCGTCCGCGTGGTCGAATCCGGCAGCTTCACCGCGGTCGCTATCGAACAGAACTCGACGCAGCCGACGATCAGCCGGCAGATCGCAGCGCTTGAGGAGCATCTCGGCTCGCGCCTTCTCACCCGCACGACGCGTGCTCTGACGCTGACCGACGACGGCCGCGCATTCTACGAGCATGCGCTGCGCGCTTTGGAGGCCGTCGGCGAGGCGGAAAACGCGGTCGGCCGGCGACAGGCGAAGCCGACCGGGACGCTGCGCCTCGCGGTACCTGTTGTGCTCGGCCGTCGACATATCGTGCCTCGCCTCGCCGGCTTCCTCTCGCGCTATCCGGATCTGTCGATCGACGTGACGATGAGCGATAGCTTCGTCGATCTCGTCGAGCAGGGCATCGACCTGGCGTTACGCGTTGGCGAGATCACCGACCAGAGCCTGGTTGTGCGCAAGATCTGCATGGTGCGCCGGGTTACGGTAGCTTCACCGGCCTACCTCAAGGCGCACGGCACACCACGCGCGCCTGCCGACCTCGCACGCCATCAGTGCATCGTCTACACGCGCCTCGCCACGGGCAATCGATGGCACTTTGAGAGCAAGGATGGGCCGCTGGTGGTGGATGTCTCTGGCCGCTATCGCGTCGACAACTCGGAAGCCGTGCGTGAGGGCGTGCTTGCCGATCTCGGCATCGCCGTCATCCCGGCATTCGCGTTCTCGAATGAGGTGGAGCACAAGAAGGTGCAGGTTCTGCTCAGGTCGTACGAGCCCAAGCCTCTGCCGCTCAATGCGGTATACCCGTCACGCCGCTTCGTCCCGCTCAAGGTGCGAGCAATGATCGATTTCCTGGCCAACGAACTTGAGATCGATCCGGTGCTCAGCCGCTACGGCGCGTCCGCTGACTGAGCGTCAGCAGCGGACGCACCCGGCCGTGGAAATGGCGTCAAGGCGAATGTCTCTTCTGGCCCATCTTCGACCTTGGGTGAAGTGACGCCAACGCGCCGCTGTCAGAGGCGGAGCGGACTCTCCAAGAAGTGTCGCGCGGTTTATGAGTACACGCCCCGATGCTCGCCGCTCGCCGGTCACCGAACCATGGTCGCGCGATCCCAGGCCTGGTAGTCGGGCGAACCTTCGACGCGGATGGGACCGTCGTAGCCGTATTCCACCATGTGCACGGTCACATAGTCTTCCCCGAAGAACACGACGCCATAGGCCTGCGGCAGGTCGGACGCGCTCAGCAATTTGGTCTCGGAGAACAGCGGATAGCTCGCATGGTTGGTGCCGCGCAGCGACGAGACGGGAACGCCTGCGACGGATCCGGCCAGAGGCAAGTGACAATGCCCGAAGAAGACGTGACGGATCTTCGACCGGTTGCGGCCGACGAGACGCCGGAACGGTGCGTCGTCGAGCAGGCGGATCTGGTCGAGCGGGGCGAGATGCACCGGCATGGGGTTATGATGCATGAACAGCAGGAGCGGGCCGTCATGCTCGGCAAGCCGTGCCTCGAGCCAGCCGAGGCGGTCGTCGCAATAGCGGCCGGCATGCGTGTCGGGATGGGCGGTGTCGAGGAACAGGCAGCGGCCGGCAGCGGTGTCGTGGATGCCCTGGACGAAGCCATTGTCGTCGGCGAGATCGGGGAACACGCTGAGGAAGGCGGCGCGTCGGTCATGGTTGCCGATGCAAAGCCGGACCGGCAGCGGATAGTCGTCGAGGCGCTGCTTGAGCCAGTAATAGTCGGCGGCATCGCCCCAATCCGAGAGATCGCCGGTGATCACCATCAACTCGGCGTCGTGGTGATCCTTCAAGGCATGCGCCAGCGCCCGCTCGAAATTGGTGCGCGGATCGCGCCCGCCGATGGTCGAGCCGGGTGCCGTCAGGTGAATGTCGCTCAAGTGAAGCAGCTTCATCGTTCTTTCCCGTTCCTGCGGCACGGGGCGCCGGCGGCGCCCCGTGGTTGGCGGTGTCGTGATGTTCAGCGCGCCGTGCCGGTGGTCTTCGGCAGCAGCTTCTGCACGTCCGCCGTCATGTCGGCGAGGACCGCGTCGGGTTCCTTGGCGCGGGCGCCCGAGACGATCGTGTTGAGGTGATCTTTGATGACGTCGGTGATCTTCAGGCCGTTGTCGCCGGGGAAGGCGTACCATTTGGTGAGCAGCGGGAGCTGGCCGACCGCGGTGTAGTTGTTGGGGTTCTTGACGTAGAAGTCCTTCAGATAGACCTCGTTGGCGACCTTGTTGGGCGGCATGTAGCCGGTGGTCTCCGCCATGATCGCAGCGCCCTTGGGGCCGGTCCAGAACTTCACCGCTTCCCAGGCTGCGTCGCGCTTGGCCTTGTCCTTGGCGAGGATCAGCACGACATTGCCGCCGGCCGGCAGCCTGCCGTTCGGGGAGGCCACGTCCGGGAACGGAATCGTCTTCAACGCGAACTTGCCGCCGGTCATCTGCGTGACCTTGTTGAGGTCCGAGGTCGAGGTGACGTGAAAGCCGGTCTTGCCGGCCGCGAACGCCGCGCGCATCGACGGCTGGTCGAGGTTGGGCATGCCGCCCTCGTTGACGAGCCGCGCGATCATGTTGATGGCGAACTTGCCTTCCACGCCGTCGAAGGCGACCTTGGTCTCGTCGGCGTTGAGCATGGTGCCGCCGCGCGCGAAGACCGGGGCTTGCCAGAGCCAGTTGCCGGTGATGTCCCAGGCATAGGTGACGCCGTTGGTGTCGTTGCCGAGCGCCTTGATTTTCTTGGCGAGCGTGAGCAGCTCGTCCCAGCTCTTCGGCAAATTGTTCACGTCGCCGCCGGCCTGCTTCACGAGGTCGAGATTGACGTAGACGATCGGCAGCGAGATCGCGAAGGGGAGGGCGTAGACTTTGCCGCCGGCGGTGCCGATGTCGTACATCGCCTGGTGGAAGCCCTGCTTGTCGAAGTCCTTTTCCGCGGCGATGTAGCCGTCGAGCGGGGCCGGGATGTTCTTGTCGACCAGGACGCGGATGCGGTTCAGGCCCTGGAAGGAGACATCAGGCATCTGATTGGTGACGGCTTCGCGCAGCACTTTCTGGGTGGCGTCCTCGTAGGATTCGTAAGGCGCCCGCATCGTCACCTTGATCTCCGGGTGCACCTTGGCGAACTCATCGGCGATGCGCTTGTGGGTCTCGGTGAACAGCTCCGGATACGGATACTGCATCACGATCTCGGTCTGGGTCTGCGCGAGCGCAGAGCCGGCCGCAAGCGACAGAGCCGCCGCGGCGATGATGGACTTCAGCATGGATAGACTCCTGTTTGAGGTGACGCGGTTACTTGATCCCGGTGAGGGTGATGCCCTCGATGAAGCGGCGCTGGGCAAAGAGGAAAGCGATCACGAGCGGCGCGATGATCACCATCGCCGCGGCCATCAGCGGGCCGTAGCTGGTACCGGCCTCGTTGTTGCGGAAATGCGCGACCGCAAGCGGCGGCGTCCGCAATTGCTCGCTGTTGAGCACGATCAGCGGCCAGAAATAGTCGTTCCAATGCGCGACCACGGAGAAGATGCCGAACGCGGTCACGGCCGGGATCGCGGCGGGCAGCATCACCCGCCAGACGATGCCGAACTCGGAGATGCCGTCCATGCGCGCGGCATCGACGAGATCGTCGGGCACGGTCTTGAAGAACTGGCGCATCAGGAAGATGCCGAACACCGAGATCGTGAAGGGCAGGACGAGCGCGGCATAGCTGTCGAGCAGGCCGACCTTGTGCAGCAGCAGGAAGACCGGGATCGCGGTCGCCTGCGGCGGGATCAGGATCCCGAACAGGACCAGGGCGAACAGCGTCTCGCGGCCGAGGAAGCGAAGCTTTGCCAGCGCGTAGGCCGCCGGCAGCGCCACCATGACCTGCAGCACGAAGATCGAGACCGTGACGATGACGCCGTTGAGCAGGAAGCGCAGCAGATTGGCCTTGGCGAAGGCCTCGCGCAGATTGTCCCACAGCGCGAACCGGTGGGGGATCAGATGCAGCTCGCTGGAGAAGATTTCGGTCTGCGGCTTGGACGCGGTCGAGATCATCCAGATGAAAGGCGCGAGCATGAGCGCGGCGCCCGCGATCAGGAGCACGTGGCGCAGGATCGCCCGGAACGTGACGGAATGTGTGTTGCTCATGTGTAATGCACGCCGCGATCGGCGAGCCTCGACTTGATCAGCGTGAGCGCGAGGACGAAGACCAGGAAGACGACCGTGATCGCCGCGGCGTAGCCCGAACGGAAGAACTCGAAGCCTTCCGTGTACATGGTGTGGATCAGGACCTCGGTGGATTTCGACGGGCCGCCCTTGGTCAGCACATGCACGGTGTCGAACACCTGGAACGAGCGGATGCCGGAGATCACGACGACGAAGGTCGTGACCGGGCCCAGCATCGGCCATGTCACGAGGCGGAAGCGTGCCCAGCCGCTCGAGGCACCGTCGATTTCGGCCGCTTCGTAAAGTTGCCTGGGAATGGAGACGAGGCCCGCGAGGAACAGCACCATGTTGAAGCCGACCGCCTGCCAGATGCCGATCGCGCACAGCGCATAGAGGGCGGTGCTGCGATCCTGCAGCCAGGCGAAGGCCGGCAGGCCCGCGCCGCGCAACAGCCCGTTCACCAGACCGAATTGCGGATGCAGCATGAATTCCCACACCACCGCCATCGCGATCAGGGTCGCCATGACAGGCAGGAAATAGATGGTCCGATAGAGGCTGCGCAGGCTGGTGCCGCTCTGGATCAGAAGCGCGATCGCAAGGCCTGCGATCACGGCGCCGGGCACCACGACCACGACATAGGTCAGCGTGTTGCGCAGCGCGGTCCAGAACACCTTGTCGGCGAACAGGTCCTGGTAGTTGGCGAGCCCGATCCAGGAGAAGTGCGGCGCGCCCAGCTGATAATCGGTGAAGGAGAGGGCGATCACGCCGGCGAGCGGACCGAGCAGCATGACCAGCATGAGCGCGGCGGCCGGCGCCACCAGCGCGTAAGCGGAATATGTGCGCCGGCTGCCATGCGCCGGCAGCGACCGCCTTGCGGTGCCGGCGGGGACGATCGCCGCGTCGATGGTGATGGAGCCGTCAGACATGGGCGGGCTCACGGATGCGCTCGGCCTGCTCGACCCTGAGCTCGATCCGCTTCCCGGCCGGATCGAAAGCCCGCACCGCGTCGGGCGCGAAGCCGAACGTGACGGCACGGCCCATCGCAGGCAACTGCCGGACGTCGCCAAGCCGCGCGATCAGGCGTGCCCCGGCGCCTTCGATCGCAAGGTGCACGAAGGCCTCGGCGCCGAGGTTTTCCAGATGAACGACACTTCCGGAGAATGGCCCCGCGCCCAGCTCGATCCGCTCCGGACGCACGCCGACACGGCAGTCGCCCGCGGCCGCGCCACACCCAAGCCGCAGAGCGGTGCCCAGCACGTCGATGCCGCCGTCCTTACGGACCCGCCCGGGAAGGATGTTGATCTTGGGGCTGCCGATGAATTCGGCAACACGGATGTCGCCGGGGTCGTCGTAGATCTCTGCGGGCGTCCCGACCTGAATCAGCTCACCGGCCATCATGACGGCGATCCGGCTCGACATGGTCATCGCCTCGGCCTGGTCGTGCGTGACATAGACGAACGTTGCCTTGAGGCGGCGATGCAGCTCGGCGAGCTCGGCGCGCATGTGGACACGCAGCTTCGCGTCGAGGTTGGAGAGCGGTTCGTCGAACAGGAAGGCGCGGGGCTCGCGCACCATGGCGCGTCCGACTGCGACGCGTTGCCGCTGTCCGCCGGACAATTGCCCTGGCTTGCGCCGCAGCAATGGCGCGATGTCGAGCTGCTCGGCGATCGCCGTGATGTCGGCGCGGATGGTCCGTTCCTTGGCGCGCCGGCCCGGCAGCAGCGGGCCGAGCAGCGGCAGCCGTTCGATCGCGGAAAGGCGCCGCATCCGCAGCGGCACCGCGATGTTGTCGAAGGTACTCAAATGCGGATAGAGCGCATAGGACTGGAAGACCATCGCGAGGTTGCGCGCGCTCGGGCGAATGCCGTCTACGGGGCGGCCGTCGATATGGACCTGGCCGGAATTCTGCGGCTCCAGCCCGGCGATGATGCGGAGCAGGGTCGACTTGCCGCAGCCGGAAGGACCGACCAGCGAGATGAACTCGCCGTCCTCGATCCGGAAATCGATGCCTTTCAGGACGTCGGTCCCGTCGAAGGATTTGCGGATCGTGGAAAGCTCGATTTGCGCCATTCGCGCTGGTCCCCTGCTGCCTGTTGCGGCGCATGAGGAGTAGGGACGGCATCTGACATTCACATAACGGTCAATGGCATTGCCTATGCTGATCCCAGGTTTTGCTTTTGCGGCGTCCTGAATCCGGGATGCCGGTCTTGGAGTTCTTGTCGTGGCGTTGACGTCGTCGCGTGTCCGGGCGGTCAACGCGGTGTTCGACACCGGCAGTTTTGCCGCCGCGGCCAGGAAACTGGGCGTGTCGCAGCCCGCAATTGCGCAGCTGGTGCGCGATCTCGAGGCCGAGTTCGCCGTTGCGCTGTTCGACCGCCACGGACAGAACCTGATCCCGACGCCGCTGTGCCGGCGACTCTACGCCGCAACGAACCGTATGCAGGCACTCGAGGCGGATGCCCAGGCCATCCTCGAGCAGCGCGATGAGCTGTCGGGGGGCGAGCTTCGCATCGGGCTCGGCAACGCCATGCCGGGAATGGCGCTGATCGCGGCGTTTCGCAATTTGTATCCGAAGATCCAGATCAATATCGAGATCGGGAGCTGGTCTGCGATCATGGCGGCGGTGGTCGACCAGCGCGTCGATGTCGCCGTGCTGCCGGAGGTGCCGCAGGACAATCGCTTCCGTCGCGAGCCCTGCGTGCAGCAGCGCGTCGTCGCGATCTGCCATCCCGTTCACGACCTCAGTCGGGAATCGCGCGTGTCCGCCGTCAGCCTGATGCAATATCCGCTGGTGTTTCGGACCCGGG
The DNA here is from genome assembly GCF_006658625.1 of Bradyrhizobium sp. UNPF46. Taxonomy (NCBI): domain Bacteria; kingdom Pseudomonadati; phylum Pseudomonadota; class Alphaproteobacteria; order Hyphomicrobiales; family Nitrobacteraceae; genus Bradyrhizobium; species Bradyrhizobium sp. UNPF46. Next base: position 28,756 of record NZ_LFJB01000085.1, on the reverse strand, counting down.
ATTCCGCGACGCAGCGCGTCGTCGACAGGGCGTTTCGCGCCGTCAATCTGCGTGCTGCTCCGGCGATCGTCGTCAACACGCGCGAAGGAATGCTGGAGGCGGTCGCCAACCGGCTCGGTGTCGGCTTTGTCTGGGAGCACGGCTCGAGCCGCGTCGATCGCATCGCCAAGGTGGCGATCGCGGAAATCGAGGCGGAATCGCCCGAATACATCTTCTCGCTGGCCGGCAAACGCGGCAAGCTGGTCGAGCTGTTCTATCTGGCCAGAAGCCTGTCGCGCTCGGCAGACGGCGCCGACATCCTGTCGGCCCCGTAGAGCGACAGGCAGGCCCGGGCCCTTCCGGTGCAATCGCCTTCAGGCTGTAGCGAAGCATAACCACAACCGCAATGTTGCGCAGCGGAAATGTAACATATTTACGAATTTTTGATACGGAATTTGGTCAGCCGGCCCAAGATGGGCTATGCTGGCGCCGCGCCGAGAACAACAGAGACGTCGGGAGATGGCATGGGACACCAGCGGCGGACGGGGCTGCATCCATGATAACCTTGCCGAGACTGGCGGCTGAATCCCTCGAGGACTTCCTCGGGAAGTTCATGCGTCGCCGGTACGATGAGACGTCCGCCAATATCGTCGAGAGCGCGACCCGCACCGCGATGGAATGCATCGGCAATAGCGATGCGCTCTATCACAATATCGAGCACACGATGCTGGTGACGCTGGCAGCCCAGGCCATCCTCGGCGGCCGAAGCCTTCATACCCATCTGTCGGCCGAGGATTACGTCCACGTCCTGATCGCCTGCCTCGCCCACGACATCGGCTATGTGCGCGGGCTGTTCGAGGAGGACGATTCCGACGGCTTCGTGATCGACGCGGCCGACACCAAGATCTCGTTGCCGCGCGGCGCGTCGGACGCGAGCCTGATGATGTATCACGTCGACCGCTCGAAGCTGTATGTGACGCGGCGGCTGCGGCATATTCCCGGCGTCGATCCGGAGCGCGTTGCCCGCGCCATCGAGGGGACGCGCTTTCCGGCCCGCCAGGGACAGGAATACGACGACGAGGCCTCGATCCTGCGCGCGGCCGACTTCATCGGCCAGCTCGGCGACCCCAACTATCTGCGCAAGGCCAACGCGCTCTATTACGAGTTCGAGGAGGTCGGCATGAATCGCCAGCTCGGCTACGATTCGCCGGCCGACATCGTGAACCGCTATCCACAGTTCTACTGGAACAGCGTCGCACCGCACATCCAGACCGAGATCGGTTATCTCAACAAGACCGAGATCGGCCGGCAATGGATCGCCAACCTCTACAGCAACGTGTTCCGCGCCGAGCGCGACATCTCGCTGTCGGGGCCGCAGAAATAGGCCGTTCTTGTAGCCGGGATGAAGCGCAGCGCAATCCGGGGCCGGTGCATGTTGTAGAATCCCGGATTGCGCTGCGCTCCATCCGGGCTACGGCCTCCCAATTCCGTGAGAAAACCATGCAAGAAAAAACCGTCACCACGGACGTCCTCGACATCGCCTATCGCGAATATGGCGCGCCCGGCGGCTGGCCCTGCATCATGGGCCACGGCTTTCCCTACGACGTGAACGCCTATGCCGAGACGGCGCCGATCCTTGCAGAGGCCGGCGCGCGGGTGCTGGTGCCGTGGCTGCGCGGCTATGGGCCGACGCGTTTCCGCAGCGCGTCGACCTTGCGCTCCGGGGAGCAGGCGGCGCTCGGCGCCGATCTCTTGGCTTTCATGGACACGCTCGGCATCGAGCGCGCCGTCGTCGGCGGCTATGACTGGGGCGGGCGTGCGGCCTGCGTGGTCGCAGCGCTCCATCCGGAGCGGGTGATCGGCCTCGTCTCCGGCAATTCCTACAACATCCAGAACATCGCCCGCGCCATGGAGCCGGCCTCGCCGCCGGAGGAGGCGGCGCTCTGGTATCAATATCTCTTCCACAACGAGCGCGGCCGCCGTGCGCTGGAGCGCAACCGGCGCGGCTTTGCGCGCCAGCTCTGGGCGATGTGGTCGCCGAAATGGAAATTCGACGACGCCACGTTCGAGAAAAGCGCGGCATCGTTCGACAATCCTGATTTCGTCGACGTCGTGATCCACTCCTACCGCCACCGCTACGCGCTGGTCGCGGGCGACCCCGCCTATGCCGCCATCGAGGCGAGGCTGGCCGGCCAGCCGCTGATCCGCGTCCCGACCATTGCGATCGACGGCGACAGCGACGGCGTCAATCCCGGCACCGCCCATCACGCGCGCAAGTTCGAGGGCGCATTCGAGCGCCGCGTCTTCACCGATGCCGGACATAATTTGCCGCAGGAACGGCCCGCCGAATGGGCGCAGGCCGTGATCGACGTCCGGAAGACGGCTGCGTCATAGGCAGTCTCAACGACGTGCTCAAGCCCGAGCGCGTCGGCGTCATCATCAAGGCAATGCATCACCGCATGACCGCGCGCGGGGGCGTGTTCCGCGACGATGCGCTGACGCGCCAGGAACTGCTGGGGCTCGCCAATTCGGACGAATGACCGGCGCTGGCTCGCGCGGCCGACGCGCCGCATTCGATCTTGATTTGCGTCAAGGTTGCAGCAGGTGAGGGCTGCTCTGCTGGCTGTCGTCCCGATCGGGTGCGTGCTATCCTGGCGCGTGCCCGCGGGCTTCGCATGCAGGAGTGGCCCATGACAAGTGCTTCAGACGCGCCCCACAGTCTCGGCTCGAGTATCTCTGCGCTACATGCCAAATGGGGCTGGATCGTTGCGCTCGGCGTCGTTTACCTCATCGCCGGCTTCGTTGCGCTCGGCAGCATGGTGATGGCGACGGTAGCGAGCGTGATCGTGGTCGGCGCGATGATGATCGTCGCCGGGGTGACCGAGGTGATCGGCGCCTTCCAGATGAAGAGCTGGGGGAAGTTCTCGATCTGGGCCTTGCTGGGCGTGCTCTACATCATCGCCGGCTTCCTCACTTTCGAGAACCCGCTCTTCGCCGCGGTTTTGCTGACGCTGTTCCTCGGCGCCTCGCTGCTGGCCTCCGGCGCAGTCAGGCTGTTTCTCGCCTTCAGCATGAAGCGCGAAAGCCCGTGGGTCTGGGTGGCGCTGTCGGCCGTCGTCACGCTGCTGCTCGGGCTGCTGATCCTGGCGCGCTGGCCGGTGAACAGCGTCTACATCCTCGGTCTGTTCCTCGGCATCGACCTGATCATGGCGGGTGCGGGATGGGTCGGTCTCGGCTTCAGCCTGAAGCGGCGTCACTAGAGCATTTTCGGTTCTGGTTGAATCAGAACCGAAGCTCTAGATTCTTGTTTTGACGCGTTTTCTTCACGCGAACCGGTGTCCACTTCGCTCGAAAACGCTCGAGATCCTGCGTGGTGCGTGCCGGGTCCATCAGCAACTCGACGCAAGACCATCTTGCGGAACTCCGCTGATCTGACGTGCTGACAAAAAGCAGCACGCCGCGCGGTTGTCTCGCGCGGACGATGATCATCGGGGAGAAACCATGAGAGCTGCCTTGGTCCTGGCCGCGGCGCTGGCCGCCGCCTGTCTGCCGACTTCCGTCTCCGCGCAAAAATCCTACGGCCCCGGTGTCAGCGACACCGAGATCAAGATCGGCAACACCATGCCCTATAGCGGGCCGGCCTCGCCGCTCAGCATCACGGGCCGGGTGATCGCGGCCTATTTCGACGAGGTCAACGAGAAGGGCGGGGTCAATGGCCGCAAGCTCAATCTGATCTCGCTGGACGATGCGTTCTCGCCGCCCAAGACCATGGAGGCGGCGCGGCGCCTCGTCGAAGGCGATGGTGTCGCCTTCATCTTCGCGACCATGGGCACGGCGCCGAGCTCGGCGATCGCGAAATATCTGAACAGCAACAAGGTGCCGCAGCTGTTCCTGATCAGCTCGGCCTCGAAGTGGAACGATCCCGCCAACATGCCGTGGTCGATGGCGCTGCCCTGGGCGCCGAACTACACCAGCGAAGCCGCGATCGACGTCGCCTATGCCCGCGCCAAGAACCCGAACGCGCGCTTTGCGGTGCTCTACCAGAACGACGATGCCGGCAAGGAATATCTGCGCGGCGTCAAGGAAGCGCTCGGCGCGGACGCCGACAAGGCGATCGCGATGGCCTCGAGCTTCGAGGTCACGGACCCCACCGTCGATTCCCAGATGCTGACGCTGGCCAATACCAAGGCCGACGTCTTCATGATCTATTCGGTGACGCCGCGCGCCTGCGCGCAAGCGATCCGGAAAGCGCATGAGGTCGGCTGGCAGCCGACGCGCTTCCTCGCCTCGGGCTGCGCCAACAAGGCGACCGTGATGGTGCCGGCGGGTCTCGAGGCCGGCAAGGGCGTGCTGTCGCTCGGCTCGCTAAAACCCTTCGTCGAGCAGCCGAAGGACGATCCGGCGATGACGGCCTATATCGACTTCATGAAGAAGCGCCTGCCCAACGCCGACGTCAACAACGTCGCCGGCCTCTACGGCTACACCGTCGCCGAGGCGCTGGTGGTGCTGCTGAAGCAGTGCAAGGACAATCTGACGCGCGAGAACATCATGGCGCAGGCGGCGAACTTGAAGAATGTGCCGCTGTCGCTGCTGATGCCCGGCATCACGCTGAACACCACCCCGCAGGATTTCCGCCCGATCAAGGACGGCTACATGCTGCAGTTCGACGGCAACGACTGGGTGGTGGCGAGCGAGCTGTTGAAGGGGACGTGAGGAGTGGGACGCGAGTAGCAGCAGAGACGGTGCACCCTCTCCCCTTGTGGGAGAGGGTGGATCGCCGCGAAGCGGCGAGCCGGGTGAGGGGTCTCTATCCTCGTGAGCAGCTTCACGAGTCGAGAGAACCCCTCATCCGGCGCTTCGCGCCACCTTCTCCCACAAGGGGAGAAGGAAAGAGGAGACCCCCATGGACTTTCAACACTCTCCCCGTTCGCTGGAGCTGCAAGAGCGCGTGCGGCAATTCATGCGCGCCGATGTCGAGCCGGTCGAGGAGCTCTATTACGAGCAGGTGAAGCCGGAGGCTTCGCGCTACAAGACGCCGCCTGTGCTGCAGGACCTGAAGCAAATGGCGCGCGAGCAGGGGCTGTGGAACCTGTTCCTGTCAGGCGAGCACGGTCCGGGTCTCACCAATCTCGAATATGCCCCCGTGAAGGAGATCATGGGTCGCATCCTCTGGGCGCCCGAGGTCTTCAATTGCTCGGCGCCCGATGTCGGCAACATGGAGGTGCTGGCGACTTACGGCACCAAGGCGCAGCAGGAGCGCTGGCTGAAGCCGCTGCTCGATGGGCGGATCCGCTCCGGCTTCTCGATGACCGAGCCGCAGGTCGCCTCCAGCGATGCCACCAACATCCAGTGCGCCATCACGCGCGATGGCGACGACTACGTCATCAACGGCCGCAAATGGTTCACCTCCGGCGCGATGAACGAGGATTGCGAGATCCTGATCGTGATGGGCAAGACCGCGCCCGACGATCCCGACCGTCATCGCCAGCAGTCGATGATCCTGGTGCCCAGAAATACCCCCGGCGTCCACGTCGTCCGCGACATGCTCACCTACGGCTATGACGACGCCCCTAGCGGCCATCCCGAGATCGTCTACGACAATGTCCGCGTGCCCGCGGAGAACATCCTGCTCGGCGAAGGCCGCGGCTTCGAGATTGCGCAAGGCCGGCTCGGCCCGGGCCGCATCCACCATTGCATGCGGCTGATCGGCTGCGCCCAGCGCGCGCTCGAATTGATGTGCCGGCGCGCCGTCTCGCGCGTCGCCTTCGGCAAGCCGCTGGCCGAGCAGGGCTCGGTGCGCGAGGACATCGCGCACTCCTTCTGCGAGATCGCGCAGGCGCGGCTGCTCACGTTGCAGGCCGCCGACAAGATGGACCGCGAGGGCAACAAGGCCGCGCGCGACCTGATCGCGGCCGCCAAGATCGTGGTGCCCAGCATGGCCGCGCGCGTGATCGACCGCGCCATCCAGATCCACGGCGCCGCCGGCGTCTCGCAGGATACCTTCCTCGCGCGCGCCTATGTCTACGCCCGCTTCATCCGCATCGGCGACGGGCCGGACCAGGTGCATCTGGCCGCGGTGGGCAAGGAGCTGATCAAGCGCGGTGGGGTGATGTAAGTCGCGACCTCACGGAGATTACGCGGTACTTGGGTGCTGAGATTTGGTACCATCCGGAGCCCTTTGCTTCTTTCTCGAGGGAAGCAGAGCAAAATTCTTAATGGACTTAAAATGCCCGGTGACGCTTCCGATAAACAGAACGCTCCCCCGAGCGAGTATCAAGAGGCATCTGACGATTGGCGATTCCGCCTTGCAAAATGGTGGAAAGACAGAGTGCCAAACCCAATAACGTTCTTCACGTTTTTGCTGGTCATAATAGGTGCGTTGCAGTTGCGCACGTACATGCAGGCCAACGAGATAATGAAGGCGGATCAGCGTGCTTGGGTGGGAATAAACGAAATCGAATTGGCTGACCCGCCTAGAGTCAAAGAACTTCTCGTCCTCGCGGTGGGCTATGCCAACTTCGGAAAGGAGCCCGCAAAGAATGTGAATTTCGACAGAACCGACAGCTTTACGGCTACTATCCCTTCCAATGTGCCCCCGGAACTTGTCCCGAGATTTGATAGCGAGTGCAATATCGATGGCTCAGACCCGGAGGGCCGAGCCACCGGAGAAACGTGCAAGGCAAGAATCGAAAAAAACTTAGCGCAATGCCGCTACACAAATAGCACTCCACCGGGCCGCGTCGTGTTTCCGGGTAAGGGAAGCTTCCCTCTTCCTGTCAGCGAAGGCGCAATGCGGGGCAATATCAACACTAAAGAAAGAGTGATCGTCCTTACCGGATGCGTCACCTATTTGACTTTCGAACAAGTCCACTACAGCTCATTTTGTTATTTTTATCGCGGAGGACAAACCCCGCCCAAGACCATGAAGCCTTGCCCTATCGGTAACGACGCAAACTAGGAAAATTTGTCAGAATACGCCGCTCTTTCGCAGACACACCAACAGTCTCGCCGGCACCCTACGGGGAATGTCAATGCTGACGAAGGCCGAGCGGGCAGGTTCACCCCGGCATGACGTCGTCGAGCGGCCAGATCGGGCGGCGGACTTTTCGGTACGACAGCTTGCTGTGATCGAAGGTGGCAAGGCCACCGCTATCGGCCAGGATCACCTCCTTGGCCATGGGCCCGAAAGCAGCTCGGAAGTGGTGCGCAGACTTGACCGCGACGATCCGGAATTGAGCCGGTTCGGCTCCCAGAATCCGGAACATTTCCTGATCATAGGTCTGCAGCGTGTTGGTCGAAATCGCGATGGAGATGCCGTCGACCTCGAGCAAGGCGCTCGGCCCGAGCGTCAGGGGCTGCCCGGCATTCATCGGCCCCTCGCAGACGAAGGCGCCGTCCGACAGTCCGGTGACCCGCCCGGTCAGCGTGAGCGGAGGTCCGTAGCTTTCGGGGTGGCGCTTGGCGCCGAGAACGACATCGAGGCTCGCCCCAAGGCCCGCGTCATGGCAGCGCGCCGCGGCCTCGGGATCGCCGAGGACACCGAACAGCACGCCGCGGATCCCGGCCTGCAGCAGCGCCTCGAGCAGGCGGATGCCGTCGCCGTAGGCGCCCGAACCCGGGTTGTCGCTGAAGTCCGCGATCACGAGGGGGCGGGTGTCGGCGACATCGGCTGCGGCTGCCGCGGCAAGCCTCGTCGCGGCCGGCAAATCGAGCGCTGTGACGGTCACTTCGGCTCGGCGGCGGACCATCTCGTCCTCGAGCGCCGCTGCAGCCTGCCGCGCCGCCGTTTCGGCAGCGTTGTGGGAGGAATCGTAGGTGATTTGAACGCTCGGGCCGACCTCGGCGATATCAGAGCGGCTAAAGCCCGCGCAGACGTCGACGGAGAGCAACCCGGGCGTTTGCGCCTGCATGTCCGCGGCACGCTTCAGCAGGTCGCTCATCACGCCGCCCTGGGTCCGTCCGTGATTGCAGCCGTCGAGCAGAGCCGGTTGCGAGCGGAAGACCTTCGGGCGGGTCGTGCCGTCCATCGCCGACTGCAGCAGCTCGGCGGCGCGGAACGCCGTCTCGTACTGGTCGATATGCGGATAGGTGCGGTAGGGCAGCATGATGCTGGCCAGCCGGCCCATGCGCTCGGTGACGTTGGCATGCAAGTCGAGCGTCACCGCAATCGGGATCGTGTCGCCAAGACGCTTGCGCAATCCTTCGAGCAGTGCGCCTTCGGCGTCGTCCTCGGTCTCGGTCACCATCGCGCCGTGCAAGGCCAGGATGACGCCGTCGAACGGCCCGGTTTCGCAGGCTGCAAAGACCAGCCGCTGCAGCTCGGCCCAGCACGCGGCCGTCACCTTCCCGGACGGGGTGGCCGCGGCGGCGACCGGCTGCACCAGGGTCCAGCCGTAGCGTTTCGCGGCGGCCAGATGCGCGGCGATCTCCATTCTGGTGTCGGCCAGCGCCGCGGCGATTTCGCCGTCACGCAGGAACAGCCGTTTGCGATAGTCCTCGAGTGTCGTCGGAATGACCGAGAAAGTGTTGGTCTCGTGGGCGACCTGCGCCGAGAGAACGCGCCGCGTCGGGCTCATGGAATTCCTTTGTTCTTTTTTTATGCAATCGCAGTCAGCCGCGCCGACACGCACCGCGTCCTGCCCGGCACTGCTTGACCGCATCGTGCCTCTGTTTTGCCCGACGAGTCAAAATCAATACCGGTAAGAACAGCAGGTTTTGCGCTGGCCACCAACTCATTGAAAAACCTGCCCCCTGCTACTGTGCATGGGGTTGTTTTGCAGTTTTTTGTTTGGAGGACCCGCCGCCCGGCTGCGGCGGGCGCGCCGTCACCCCGCCTTGGTGATACGGCCGTCCGTGGCCCCCGAGCGCAGGTTCTGGAAGAACGTCTCCACCTCCCGTGACAGCGTGTCCGCCGTCGCGGTCAGGCTGCTCGCGGCCGTGAGCACCGAAGCTGCCGCCGTGTCGGTCTCGCCGATGGCGTCGCGCAGCGAGGTGATGTTGGCGACCAGCGTCTCGTTGCCTTGCGCGGCGCTTTGCGCGTTGGACGAGATCTCGCGCGTGGCGGCGTCCTGCTGGCCGATGGCGCCGGCGATTGCGGAGGTGACCTCGTTGATCTCGCGCACCGCGCCGCCGATCTCGCGCACGGCGTCGACCGCGTTGCGGGTCGAGGCCTGGATCATCGCGACGTTCTCGCTGATCTCGGCGGTCGCCTTGGCGGTCTGGCCCGCGAGCGTCTTCACTTCATGGGCGACCACGGCAAAGCCGCGACCGGCCTCGCCCGCGCGGGCCGCTTCGATGGTGGCGTTGAGCGCGAGCAGATTGGTCTGCTCGGCGATCGCCTGGATCAGATTGAGCACGCCGTCGATGCGCTGCGTGGCGGCGGCGAGGCTCTCGATCTCGGAGATCGACTTCTCGGTGCGCTGGCCGGTCTGCTCGACGGCGCCGGCGCTCTGGCGCACCTGGCGGCCGATCTCTTCCACCGAGGCCGACAGCTCCTCGGCGGCGCTCGCCACCGCCGTGACGTTGTGGGAGGCCTGCTCGGTGGCGTTGGCCGCCGTGCCGGCACGGCTGTTCGCGTCCGCCGTGACGCGGGTGATGGTCTGCGCGGTCTCGCGCATGGCGGAGGCGTTGTCGCCGAGGCCGCGCATGATGGCGCCGATCGCCTCGCGAAACTGCTCGACGGATTGCTCGATGTGGCGGGCGCGCTCCTCGCGAGCGGCGGAGTCCTGCGAGACCCGCGAGGCGAGGTTGCGGTTGCGGCCCATGGCCTCCTGGAACACCTGGATGGCGCGGGCCAGCGCGCCGATCTCGTCGGCGCGGTCGGCGTGCGGCACCACGACGCCCTCAGCCCCGTCGGCGACCTGCTTGATGGTGGAGGTGATCGTGGCGAGCGGCCGGGCGACCGAGCGGGCGATGATGACGATGCCGACCACGACCAGGGCCAGCGCCACGCCGCCGAGGCAGGTCAGCACGAAGGAGAGGGTGCGGATGGTCTCCGTCTCGCGCGCGATCTGCCTGGCGCGCTCGGCATAGACCTTGGACAGCGCCTCGAGATCCTTGTTCAGCGCCGAACGCACGGCCCGGTTGGCGTCGTTGTCGCCCCATTCGCGGCCCGCGGCCGCATTGATCTCGACGCCGCGGCGCACCAGCTCCTTGCGGAATTCGACGAATTGTTCGATGCGCTTCTTGAAGGTGGCGAACTGCTCGGCATCGTCGGCCCTGACGATGGTCTCCCAGCGCTTCACGACGTCGAGGATCTGGGCGTTGAACTTGAGCAGGCCTTCGCCGTATTTCTTCACCACGGCCGGCTCGGTCGACATGTAGACGCCGCGCGATTCCATCACCACCGCATAGACCAGCGAGTTGACGCGCTCGACATTCAGCGCGGCGGCGTTCGCCGTCTCGATCGCGTTGGTCAGGTCGGCGCCGCGACGGCTGTTGTAGTCGGACAGCATGGCGATCGCCGCCGTGAGCAGCGCGAACAGCGCGAAGATGGCATAGAGCTTGGTGGCAAGCGTGAAGCGGCCAGCCAGCTTGGCGGCATTCCCAGATCGGTCTGAGGTCATGGTGTTCAGGGGCCCGGAATGGCCTGAAGTGGCCGGTGAGCGGGATCGTGTAAAATTGATGCAAAAATATGCAGGGCGAAGATGGATGCGGCGTTAACGCGGGGCCCGGGAAGAGGGCGCCCGGTCGGCGGAATGACGAATTATTTCAGCTGGTTGGTGGGAGACTGTCGGTTTTCGGCAGATCGCCCCCGGGCGAACCCGTGGAGAGCCCTCACATTGGCGTGCATGCCGGCCGCCAAGCGCGTATTCCTTGACGGAGGGATCGCCTTCAAGATCGACCGGACTCGGCCACCGGCCGACGAACCCCGGAGACACCCTTGGTCTACCGCCACACCATCGACGCCACGACCCACACGTTCCCGGACCTGCGCGATCTCCTTGCCAAGGCAACGCCGCCGCGTTCCGGCGACCGGCTGGCCGGGATCGCCGCCGGCACGGCCGAGCAGATGATCGCGGCGCGGATGGCGCTCGCCGACGTTCCGCTTACCCAATTCCTCCAGGAAGCCGTCATCCCCTATGAGGCCGACGAGGTCACCCGCCTCGTCATGGACGGCCATGACGCGAAGGCCTTCGCACCGGTGGCATCCCTGACGGTCGGCGGCTTCCGCGACTGGCTGCTGTCGGATGCTGCCACGCCCGAGGTCCTGAAGACGCTCGCGCCCGGCATCACGCCGGAGATGGCGGCCGCGGTCTCGAAGCTGATGCGCAACCAGGATCTGATCCTGGCGGCGCGGAAATGCGCGGTCACCACCGCCTTCCGCAACACCATCGGCCTGAAGGGCCGGATGAGCACGCGGCTGCAGCCCAACCATCCGTTCGACGACGCCAGGGGCATCACCGCCTCGATCCTGGACGGCATCCTGCTCGGGGCCGGCGATGCCTGCATCGGCATCAATCCGGCCAGCGACGATCCGGCCGTGATCGCGCAATTGCTGCGGCTGCTCGACGAGATCATCGCGCGGCTGAGGATCCCGACGCAGGGGTGCGTGCTGACCCATGTCACGACGACGCTGTCGCTGATCGGGCAGGGCGTGCCGGTCGACCTGGTCTTCCAGTCGGTCGCCGGAACCGAGGCCGCCAACCGCAGTTTCGGCATCGACCTTGCCCTGCTGAAAGAGGCGCAGGAGGCCGGGCTGTCGCTGCGGCGCGGCAGCGTCGGGCAGAACCTGATGTATTTCGAGACCGGCCAGGGCTCTGCGCTGTCGGCTGGCGCCCATCACGGGGTCGACCAGCAGACCTGCGAGGCGCGTGCCTATGCGGTCGCCCGCGCCTTTGCCCCGCTATTGGTCAACAGCGTGGTCGGCTTCATCGGCCCGGAATATCTCTACGACGGCAAGGAAATCATCCGCGCCGGGCTGGAGGATCATTTCTGCGGCAAATTGCTCGGCCTGCCGCTCGGGATCGACATCTGCTACACCAATCATGCCGAGGCGGACCAGGACGACATGGACAATCTGCTGACGCTGCTCGCCGCCGCCGGCGTCACCTTCATCATGGGCGTCCCCGGGGCCGACGACGTCATGCTGAACTACCAGTCGACGTCTTTTCACGACGCGCTCTATGTCCGTGACGTCTTCGGTTTGCACCGCGCGCCGGAATTCGACGATTGGCTGGCGCGGTCGGGCATCACAGGCGCCGATTTCCGCATTGCCGGCGATCCAGGTCTGTTGCCCGATTTTGCCTCGCGACTGATCGCCTGAGGCGGTTCGAAGCGTCGCGCCCTCCTCGGAAACTATCTGCATCCTCCGGAATTATGCTTGTGCCACAATATTGAGAAATTCCGGCGGCAGCATTACGCTATATGTCTGGCTGGCAATTTCCGCACCATCAGTCGAGCGTGGCGGGGGAGCTTAGATGCGAGCTGCAATTAACGGAACGGCCCGGCGGATTCTCTGCGTGTTTCCGCGCTACACCTCCTCGTTCGGTACGTTCGAGCATTCCTATCCCCTGACCGACGGTGTCCGCGCCTTCATGCCCCCGCAGGGGCTGCTGCTGATCTCCGCCTATCTGCCGCCGGATTGGCAGGTCAAGTTCGTCGACGAGAACCTCCGCAGCACCACCAGGGAAGAGTTCGAATGGGCGGAAGCGGTCTTCGTCAGCGGCATGCATATCCAGCGCCAGCAGATGAACGACATCTGCCGCCGCGCGCATGAATTCGACCTGGCCGTTGCGCTCGGCGGTCCCTCCGTCAGCGCCTGTCCGGACTATTATCCCTCGTTCGACTATCTCCATGTCGGCGAGCTCGGCGACGCCACCAACCAGCTGATCGAGATTTTGTCGCGCGACCCCTCGCGGCCGGAGCAGCAGGTGGTCCTCACGACCAAGGACCGGGTGCCGATGACGGAGTTTCCGATCCCGGCCTACGAACTTGCCGACGTGAAGAAGTACATGCTCGGCAGCATTCAGTATTCCAGCGGCTGTCCCTATCAGTGCGAGTTCTGCGACATCCCGGGCCTGTACGGCCGCAACCCGCGCATCAAGTCGCCGCAGCAGATCATCGCCGAGCTTGACCGCCTGCGCGAATGCGGCATGACCGACACGGTCTATTTCGTCGACGACAATTTCATCGGCAACCGCAAGGCGGCGATGGACCTGCTGCCGCACCTGATCGAATGGCAGAAACGGACCGGCTATGTGGTGCGGCTCGCCTGCGAGGCGACGCTCAACATCGCCAAGCGGCCCGAAATCCTCGAGAAGATGCGCGAGGCCTATTTCATCACCATCTTCTGCGGCATCGAGACGCCGGATCCGGACGCGCTGCATGCGATGCAGAAGGATCACAACATGATGGTCCCGATTCTCGAGGGCGTGCGTGCGATCAACTCCTACGGCATGGAGGTTGTGTCCGGCATCATCATGGGGCTCGACACTGACGGCCCCAATACGGCCAATGCGCTGCTCGAATTCGTCGAGGAATCCCGGATTCCGCTGCTCACCATCAACCTGCTCCAGGCGCTGCCGAAGACGCCGCTGTGGGACCGGCTGGAGCGGGAAGGCCGCCTGGTCGAGGACGAGGGGCGCGATTCCAACGTCGACTTCCTGCTGCCTTATGACGAGGTCGTGGCGTCCTGGAAGCATGCCATGGGCGTCGCCTACGAGCCCGAAAAGGTGTTCGCGCGCTTCCAGTATCAGTGCGACAACACCTATCCCAACCGTCTCAAGATGCCGGTGCCTGACGAGATGAAGACCTGGGCCAACATCCGGCGCGGCCTGATCATGATCAGGAACATCTTCTGGAAGGTCGGCGTGCTCGGCGACTACAGGCGCGCGTTCTGGAAGTTTGCGCTCGGACGCATCAGGCGCGGCGACCTCGAAGGCCTGATTGGCTGCACGCTGATCGCACACCATCTCATCACCTTCGCGCGCGCGGCCTCCAGCGGCGCGCAGAACGCCTCGAACTATTCGATTCGGCTGCGCGAGGCCGCCGTTCCCGCCGAATGAGCGACAAGTCCGCTCCGGCGCGCCCGACCATCGATCTCAGGTCGTTCACGCCCGCGCGCGTCGCGCTCGGGCGCAGCGGGGCAAGCGTGCCGACGAAGCCGCTGCTCGATTTCACGCTGGACCATGCCCGTGCGCGCGACGCCGTGCATGCCGCCTTCGACGCGCCGCGGCTGGTTTCGGATCTTCACGCACTGGGTCTCGTCGTCACCGAGGTGAGGAGCCAGGCGCTCGACCGCAGGGAATATCTGCGCCGGCCGGATCTCGGGCGACGGCTCGATGCAGAATCCGCCGAAGTGCTCGCGCAAAGTGCCGCCGAGCCATGCCAGCTCGCACTCGTGATCGGCGACGGCCTGTCGGCGGCGGCGGTTCATGCCCATGCGGTGGCGCTGGTGCGGCGCCTGCTGCCGCTGCTCGCGGAAGGGGAGCACGTCGCGCTCGGCCATGTCGTCGTCGCCTCAGGCGCGCGCGTTGCGCTCGGTGACGAGATCGGCGCCATTCTCGGCGCGCGCATGGTCGTGATGCTGATCGGCGAACGCCCCGGCCTGTCCGCACCCGACAGTCTCGGCGCCTATTTGACCTTCGCGCCGAAGCCCGGCCGCACCGATGCCGAGCGTAATTGTGTCTCGAACATCCACAAGGCCGGGTTGAGCTATGACGAGGGCGCCTTCAAGATCGCCTGGCTGGTCCGCGAGGGGCTGGCCCGAGAGGTTAGTGGCGTGGCGCTGAAGGACGAGAGCGCGGACCGCGCGCCGCGTCGAATTGGCACATTCTCGGCGTGCTGACCGGGAGCAGGACCCGAAATCGCCGCATCTTGATCGATTTGCCCACCCTTCGCCTGCTTGCGAGAGGGGCGATTGACCTGCTAAACCGCTGCCAGCGATTTTCCGCGCATTTTCAAGGGGCAAGCCTCCCATTGGTATGGCGTTTTCAAGCCGTTCGCGGGGCGCAACAAGCTCTCAACACCGAGCCGATTTAGGAACTGGATAAGGCATGCTCGAAAAGCACAGCGAGAATGAGGTTCATGTCGACAAGGTCGAGCAGGGACCGGCGTCCTCGATCGCCTTCGGGCTGGAACGTCTCGGGCTGATCGCCGTCCGGGCGCCGATCGTCTCCTGCATCATCCTGCTCGCGCTGATCGTCGGTGCCGTGTTCGGCATCCACCGAATCAAGATCGACGATTCGCTGTCGCAGCTGTTTCGTTCCGACACCCGCGAATTCAAGCAGTATGAAGAGGTGACCAAGAAGTTCCCGGCCGAGGAATTCGACGTCCTCGTCGTGGTCGAGGGCAAGACCCTGCTGGCGCGGAACAATCTCGAGAAGCTGCGCGACTTCGTCACCGATCTGCAGTTGGTCGAGGGCACGCGGGGACTGGTCTCGCTGTTCTCGGCGCGCCAGGCGCCGGCGCCGGGCAAGCTGCCGGCGGCGCTGTTTCCGGCCGAGCTGCCCGAGGGCGCGGCCTATGACAAGTTCATCGAGACCGTCAAGAACAACGAGATCATCCGCGGCAAGCTGTTGTCGGAAGACGGCACGCTGGCGCTGATCGTGCTGTCGCTCGATCCGGAGGTCGTCGCCTCCAACAAGCTGACCAAGACCGTCGGCGACATCCGCGCGCTGATGAAGGAGGATCTCGGCGAGACCGGGCTCAACGTGCAGCTCTCCGGCGTGCCGGTGATGCAGCTCGAGATCCGCAATGCCGTCGAGCGCGACGGGCTGACCTACAACATCCTCGGCATTCTCGCCGGCTGCGTCATCGCCATCATCTTCTTCCGCAAGATCTCGTTCATGATCGCGGCGGCATTCCCGCCGATGATCGCGATCCTGCTGGCGCTGGGCGCGCTCGGCTGGGCCAATTTCAATCTCAACATGTTCCTGAACGTGATGACGCCGCTCATCATGGTGATCAGCTTCTCGGACTCGATGCAGCTCACCTTTGCCGCGCGTGACCGGCTGATCGCAGGCCAGGACAAGTTCACCGCGTTCAAGAACGCGGTCCTCGTCGTGGGCCCGGCCTGCGTGCTGACGCACGGCACCGCCGGCATTTCCTTCATCGCGCTGCAGTTCTCCAATTCCGACCTGATCCGCAAGTTCGGTGAGGCAGGCCTTGCCGCCACCATCATCGCGCTGGTCGCCGTGCTGTCGCTGGTGCCGGTGTTCGGCGTGCTGTTCGTGCGCAACGAGAAGGTCTTTGCGGTCAAGTTCCAGGGCGCCGATGCC
The DNA here is from genome assembly GCF_006658625.1 of Bradyrhizobium sp. UNPF46. Lineage (NCBI taxonomy): Bacteria > Pseudomonadati > Pseudomonadota > Alphaproteobacteria > Hyphomicrobiales > Nitrobacteraceae > Bradyrhizobium > Bradyrhizobium sp. UNPF46. Next base: position 12,557 of record NZ_LFJB01000085.1, on the reverse strand, counting down.
GGCGTCCAGGCGCTGCGCAATTTCTGCTACTGGATCGCCGTGCGCATGGTGGGCCGTCCCGGCCTGTTCAGCCTGATCGCGGTGCTGTTCGTCGGCGGCCTCGGCGTCATTTACGCCAATCTGGAGCCGCGTTACCGGCTTGCCGACCAGGTGCCGGACAAGCGCCAGGCCGTCGCCGCGAGCGATCGGCTGGATGCCAAGCTCACCGGCGCCAACCCCGTCAACGTGCTCGTTGCGTTTCCCAAGGGCGAGACGCTGTACTCGCCGGAGACGCTCCAGACCATCGCGGATGTGCATGCGACGGTCGAGAAAGCCGCCGGTGTCGGTAACGTCTGGTCGCTGGAGACGCTGCGTCGCTGGCTGGCGGAGAAGGCCGGCAGTGCCGACGTCGCGACCCTCAAGGAATATGTCAGCGTCATCCCCGAGCATCTGGTGCGGCGCTTCATCGACGCCGAGCAGGACGCCGTCGTGGTCGCCGGCCGCGTGCCGGACAAGGATTCCAGCCAGCTCCTGCCGATCGTGGACAAGCTCGATACCGAGCTCAATGCCGTCCGCAACAAGCATCCCGGTTACGAAATCGCAGTGACGGGTCTTGCCGCGATCGCGGCGCGCAACTCGGCCGGCATGATCGAGAAGCTGAATCATGGCCTCACGATCGAATTCGCGCTGGTCGCGATCTTCATCGGTCTGGCCTTCCGCTCATGGGTGGTGACGCTCGCCTGCATCCTGCCGGGCATCTTCCCGGTGGTGATGTCGGGCACGGTGCTGTGGGCGATGGGCGAGGGGCTGCAATTCGCCAGCGTCGTCGCGCTCACCGTCTCGTTCGGCCTCGGCCTCAGCGCCACCATCCACTTCCTCAACCGCCTGCGCCTCGAGAACAAACCTGGGGTGGGCTCCGCGCTCGCGGTGGAGCGGGCGACCGTGCTGGTCGGACCTGCGCTGATCCTGACCACGGTGGTGCTGGCCTGCGGCCTCGTCGTCACCGTGTTCTCCGACCTGCCGTCGCTGCGGCTGTTCGGCTGGCTCAGCGCCTTCTCGATGGTGATGGCGCTGGTCGCCGACCTCTTCATCCTCAGGCCGACGGCGATGTGGCTGATCAATTTGCACGCCAGGCTGCAGGGGACCGACAAGCCGGCGATCTGAGCGCGGGGCGGCGAAGGCCGCCCTGCGCTCACGCTTCGATACGGACGATCCCGTACGGATTGAACTTGAAATCGCGCTCGGCGTAGTCCTGCTCGCGCGACAGCGTGAGCTTGCGCTCGCGCAGCGTCGCATCGACGCCGCGCTCGGCCATGGCGTCGGCGATCTCGTCCATCAACGTCACCGCGGACCGGTCGTTGCCGCGCGATTTCGCGACATAGACGTCCGGCAAGCCGACGAGGTGGTAGCCGACGCTCTCAAAATAGCGATCCCCCGCGAGCGGGCGCTTGGCGAAAGCAAGCCGACAAGCCCTGGCGGCGGCGGGCGTCATGCGGAGGCCTTGGTCTGTCTTCGCGCCGTTGCGCGCCTGCTCGGCGAGGCTGCGCCAGCGCGCGACGCCATGCGCCACGCCGGCACTTTCGCCTTTCGCTGCAATGGCGCCAGCGTCGAACATCTCGTCCACAATCTGCAGCGCTGCGGCCGAACCGGCGGCTGTTTTCTCCTGATCCATCCGCGGGCTGAGCACGTAGAGGACCGATTTGTGGTTGGCCACGGCGGCCTCGTCTGCCGCTGACCACGCTTTCGGGAAGACGCGGTCCCAGCACACGCCGAACGACCGCGCCATGTTCGGATCCGGTTTTGCCTGCGAATAGGTGCGGTCGATCTCGAAGCCGAAATCAGCGATCGTCTTGGCCACCGCTTTCGGCGGCTGCAGCAGGCGGTCGTCCTTGCCGAGGAAGCAGAGGACGTGACGCGGCTTCACGGATGAAGGCTGCATGGTCGCTCCCTGCTGATCGTTGGCGAAGGCACGAGTGGCCACGAAGAGCCCGGCGGCCTTGAGCAGATGTCTGCGTATCGGGTCCATCTCGGCACGTCCGTTGCGGATGAGCTCATGCCAGCAAAAAGCCCCCGGCTCGCGAGAACCGGGGGCCGTATGTCTCTCGGCTGGGAAGAGCGTATCAGCTCTTGGTCATGGTGATGTTGACGCCGCGGATCTCGCCCTTGGAGGAGATCTGCACCGTCTGCTTGCTGCCGTTGGTGCGCAGCGAGAGGTTGGCGGCAAAGCCGTTGGCCTCCACGAACACGTCGATCTGGCCGCCGCCGGCGGTGCCCTGCAGATTGCCGAAGATGTTGCGGCTGGACTCGCTCCAATTGCCGGAGATGCGCTCGCCCTGGCTCGTCACGTCGCTGGTGAGGTCGAACTTGTAGCTGTCGGAGGCGCAGTGCAGCGCCTGCTTCAGATTGAGGCCGCTGCCGGCGACCTTGTAGTCGGCCTTGCAGCGAATGCGCTCGGTGGAGCCGTCGGACAGCGACACCGTGCCGGTGCCGGTCCATGCGCCGTCGAAACCGGCAAACGGGCCGGAGGACTGGGCGTGGCTCGCCGAAATCGAGAAGAGCAGTGCCGCCCCAATGCCGGCCGCCTTGATTGCCAGTCCAGATCGCCCAAAGAATGTCATCTCGAATATCCCGTTTTGGAATGACGCCCGCTTACGCGTGATAACGTCTCGCCACATCGAAAGTTTAGTGCTCCGAGCCAGTGTCAGGTTCAAAGCCAGGGCGCCAGAGATGGTGGTTCACGTCACCGCGTGCCAGGCCCGATCCGCTGATTTGCCTTGTTTCGGCATGTTTCTGGCGGGAAACGAGGTGCGGACAGATGCAGCTCTGCAACAGGTATGCAGTAAAATACGATGTATCTGAATTATGATGTAGTATCAACCCCTTACATCTGTCAATGGAGGTTGAGGGAAGACCTGATTTGGTGGACGCGGCGCCAATTTGGCCGCATTTGCCAGTGCTTGTGCCTTCTCTGAGGCCGCACCTGTCGCGGCGACTTGCTATCAGAACAATCCGTTCCGGTCGTCCGCCCCGCGCGGTCCGGGGCCGGTGCGATTCTGCCGCCAGAATGAAGGAATACAATGCGTAAGCTTCTCGTCGCTCTCACCCTGCTGTCGGCATCTGTTTCGACGGCGGCGTTCGCCCAGCAGGGGCGTGGCACGGACGCCGAGCAGAAGGCCTGCACGCGTGACGTGCAGAAGTTCTGCCGCCCGGTCATCGACCAGGGCGATTTCACCATCCTGGCCTGCCTCAAGGAAAACCGGCCCAAGATCTCGCAGGCTTGCGACCAGGTCCTGAAGAACCACAACCAGTAAGCCATTGGCCCACAAAGGCGGCCCCAGGGCCGCCTTTTCCGGGCCGATCCGCGGAAGGGCAGCCATCGCCAGACAGGATTGGTTTTGCGGCCGTATTCCCCTATATGGGGGCCGCGGCGGATCGCCGGCATGAGCCCGCGAGCGAAGAAGCCCTTTCTGTCCAAACGATTGTAAACCAGCCCTCGATGACCTCTGCGAGCGAATTGCGATCCGGCAAGGGTGACCGCGACGAGAACTTTCCCGTCGCGTCCTGGATCATTCATCCGCGTCATCGTGCGCTGATCCTGGCCTATTACAATTTCGTCCGCACCGCCGACGACATCGCCGACCACGCGACGCTGCCGCCCGACCAGAAGCTCAGCTATCTCGACCTGCTCGAGGCGGAGCTGCTCGGCAAGGGCGACACCCAGGCCGAAGCCGTCGTCCTGCGCCGTGCCCTGGCCGAGCGCGGCATGGCGCCGCGCCACGCGCTCGACGTGCTGATCGCCTTCCGCATGGACGTCACCAAGCTGCGCTACGAGAATTGGGACGAGGTCATCCACTATTGCCGTTACTCGGCGATGCCGGTCGGCCGCTTCATGCTCGACGTCCACGGCGAGAGCACCTCGACCTGGGCCGCATCGGACGCGCTCTGCGCCGGCCTGCAGATCAACAACCACCTCCAGGATTGCGGCAAGGATTTCCGCGAGCTCAACCGCGTCTATCTGCCGCGCGATGCGCTGGCAGCACACGGTGCCTCGGTCGAGCAGCTCGGGCTTTCGCAGTCGCCGCCGGCGATGCTGGCCTGCCTGCAGGCGCTTGCCGTTCGCAACGAAGCGCTGCTCGACGAGGGCAGGGCACTCGCTGCGGAGATCCGGGATTTCCGTCTCGGCATCGACGTCGCGGTGATCCAGGCCTATGCCGACCGCATCGTGCGCCTGCTCAAGGTGCGCGATCCCCTGCGCGAGCGGGTGCATCTGAACAAGTTCGAGCTGCTCGTCTTCAGCCTTGCCGGAATGCTCAGTGAGGCCGGCCGCCGCGCGATCGGACGCAAGGCCATTTCCAGACCGGGGACTGCCCATGACGCTTGAGGCGACAGCGCCCGGCGCCGATTATGGCTCGACCGCATCCGGCAGCTCCTTCTACGCCGCGATGCGCATCCTGCCGCATGACCAGCGCGAAGCGATGTTCCAGATCTACAGCTTCTGCCGCCAGGTCGACGACATCGCCGATTCCGACGGTCCGCGCGAGGAGCGGCTCGCCGCGCTTCAGCAGTGGCGCAACGACATCGAGGCGCTCTATCAGGGCAATCCGCCGCCGCGGCTGAAGGACTACGTCGCCTCGGTGAAGACCTTCGGGCTCAAGCGCGAGGATTTCCTGGCGATCGTCGACGGCATGGAGATGGACGTGCCGCAGGACATCCGCGCGCCCGACATGGCGACGCTGGATCTCTACTGCGATCGCGTCGCCAGCGCCGTGGGACGGCTCTCGGTGCGGGTGTTCGGCCTGCCGGAAGAGGACGGCATCCAGCTCGCCTATCATCTCGGCCGCGCGCTTCAGCTCACCAATATCCTGCGCGACATCGACGAGGACGCAGGGCTCGGCCGGCTCTATCTGCCGCGCGAGGCGCTGCTGCATGCCGGCATCACCTCCGACGATCCGAACCGCGTGATTGCCGAGCGCGCGCTGCCGAAGGTCTGCATGCCGCTGACGCAGCGTGCGAAGGCGCATTTCGAGAAGTCGGACGAGATCATGAACCGCAACAAGCGCCGCGTCGTGCGCGCGCCGCGGATCATGTCGAAATACTATCATTCCATTCTGGATCTCCTGATTGCGCGCGGCTTCAACGCGCCGCGCCAGCCGGTACGTGTGTCGAAGATCACACGCATCCTGATCCTGCTCCGTTACGCTTTTCTCTGATGCAAAACACAGCTCACATCATCGGTGCCGGCATTTCCGGCCTTTCCGCCGCCGTGCGGCTCGCCAATGCCGGCTTCAAGGTCGCCGTGCACGAGGCCACGCACCAGGCCGGCGGCCGCTGCCGTTCCTATTTCGACGGCGCGACCAACCTCACCATCGACAACGGCAATCATCTGCTGCTGTCGGGCAACAGCCACGCGCGCGCCTATGCGCGCTCGATCGGCACCGAGGCCGGCCTCGTCGGACCCGAGAGCGCGCAGTTTCCTTTCGTCGACATCAAGACCGGGCAGCGCTGGCAGATCGATCTCGGCGCTGGCCGATTGCCGACCTGGGTGCTCGACGAGAGCCGCCGTGTGCCCGACACCGGCCTTGTCGATTATCTGAAGCTGGCGCCGCTGATCTGGGCGTCGGAGGAGACGCTGGTCGGCAAGTCCATTCCGACCGAAGGCATCCTCTATCAGCGCCTGGTGCAGCCGCTGCTGCTCGCCGCCCTCAACGTCGATCCGCCCGAGGGCTCGGCGGGACTTGCCGGCGCGATCGTGCGCGAGACGCTGCTTGCGGGCGGGCAGGCCTGCCGTCCGCTGATCGCGCGCGACGGCCTCAGCGCCGTGCTGATCGAGCCCGCCGTGAAGTTCTTGGGCGATCGCGGCCACACCGTTCAGCTCGGCCATGAGCTGCGCTCGTTCACGACCGGCGACGGCAAGGCGGCTGCGCTGAATTTCGGCGGCGAGGACGTGATCCAGCTCGCCGAAGGCGACGTCGTCGTGATGGCGGTGCCGCCGCGCGCGGCGACGAGTCTCATGCCGGGCCTGAAGGCGCCGACCGAATTCCGCGCCATCGTCAACGCCCATTTCCGCTTTGAGCCGCCGCCCGGCTCGGCGCCGATCCTCGGCGTGATCGGCGGCGTGGTGGAGTGGCTGTTCGCGTTCCCGAACCGGCTGTCCGTCACCATCAGCAACAGCGACCGTCTGGTCGACATGCCGCGCGAGGAGCTGGCGCAGACGATCTGGAACGACGTCTGCAAGGCGGGCGGCGTGTCCGGCGAGCTGCCGCCGTGGCAGATCGTGCGCGAGCGCCGTGCCACGTTTGCGGCGACGCCGGCCCAGAATGCCCTGCGTCCGGGGCCGGTCACTGCGCTGAAAAACCTGTTCCTTGCGGGGGATTGGACTGCTACGGGATTGCCAGCAACCATCGAGGGATCGGTCCGGTCGGGTGATCGCGCCGCCGATCTGGTGCTGGCCGCCAAAGCATCCTGAAAGGCGGCCCTGACGGGCAAGTGTCCCGGTCAATTTCAATCGACTATCGGAGCAATCGAGCCAGATGGATTCCGTGAACGCCACCACCCGCGAAGCCATTCAGTCGGGCATCCTGGAATCGAGCATTGCATCGGCGACGCAGGGCGTCCTCGACTTCCAGCAGTCCGACGGCCATTGGGTGTTCGAGCTCGAGGCCGACTGCACGATTCCGGCCGAATACGTCCTCCTGCGCCACTATCTCGCCGAGCCGGTCGATGCCGTGCTCGAAGCCAAGATCGGCAATTATCTTCGCCGCGTGCAGGGCGCCCATGGCGGCTGGCCGCTGGTGCATGACGGCGAGTTCGACATGAGCGCCAGCGTGAAGGCCTATTTCGCGCTGAAGATGATCGGCGATTCCGTCGACGCCCCGCACATGGTGCGCGCGCGCGAGGCGATCCACGCCCGTGGCGGCGCCATTCACAGCAACGTCTTCACGCGATTCATGCTCGCCATGTTCGGCGTGGTGACCTGGCGCGCGGTGCCGGTGCTGCCGATCGAGATCGTGCTGCTGCCGTTCTGGTCGCCGTTCCACATCAACAAGATTTCCTACTGGGCGCGCACCACCATGGTGCCGCTGATGGTCATCGCCGCGCTGAAGCCGCGCGCGAAGAATCCGAAGGGCGTCGGCATCGACGAGCTGTTCCTGCAGGATCCGCGCTCGATCGGCATGACGGCCAAGGCGCCGCACCAGAGCATGGCCTGGTTCCTGCTGTTTCGTTCGCTCGATGCGATCCTGCGCGTGGTCGAGCCGATGTTTCCCAAGAGCCTGCGCCAGCGCGCGATCGACGCCGCGCTCGCCTTCACCGAGGAGCGGCTCAACGGCGAGGACGGCATGGGCGCGATCTATCCGCCCATGGCCAACATCGTCATGATGTACGATGCGCTCGGCAAGGACGAGAACTATCCGCCGCGCGCGGTCACCCGCCGTGGCATCGACAAGCTGCTCGTCATCGGCGAGGACGAAGCCTATTGCCAGCCCTGCGTCTCGCCGGTCTGGGACACGACGCTGACCGCGCATGCGCTGCTGGAAGCCGGCGGCGACAAGGCGGTGCCCGCGGCGAAGCAGGGCCTCGACTGGCTGATCCCGAAGCAGGAGCTCGAGGTGAAGGGCGACTGGGCGGTGAAGCGGCCCGACGTGCGTCCGGGCGGCTGGGCCTTCCAGTACAACAACGCCCATTACCCCGACCTCGACGACACCGCCGTGGTGGTGATGTCGATGGACCGCATGCGCCGAGAGCACGGCGCCACCGGCTATGACGCGGCGATCGCCCGCGGCCGGGAGTGGATCGAGGGCATGCAGAGCGACGACGGCGGCTGGGCCGCTTTCGACGTCAACAACCTCGAATATTACCTCAACAACATCCCGTTCTCGGACCACGGCGCGCTGCTCGACCCGCCGACCGAGGACGTCACCGCGCGCTGCATCTCGATGCTGGCCCAGCTCGGCGAGACCGAGACGACCAGCAAGCACGTCGCCGCCGGCGTCGCCTACTTGCGCAAGACCCAGCACCCCGAGGGGTCCTGGTACGGCCGCTGGGGCATGAACTTCATCTATGGAACCTGGTCGGTGCTCTGCGCCCTCAACATGGCCGGCGTCCGTCACGACGACCCCATGATTCGCAAGGCCGCAGCCTGGCTGGCCTCGATCCAGAACCAGGACGGCGGCTGGGGCGAGGACGCCGTCAGCTACCGGCTCGATTACAAGGGCTGGGAAGCCGCCCCCTCGACCGCCTCGCAAACGGCATGGGCCTTGCTTGCCCTCATGGCGGCAGGCGAGGTTGATCACCCGGCCGTCGCCCGCGGGGTGGAGTACCTGATTGCAACACAAAACAAAAAAGGATTGTGGGACGAGCAGCGGTACACCGCCACAGGCTTCCCCCGCGTGTTCTATCTGCGGTATCATGGTTACCCAAAGTTCTTTCCGCTGTGGGCACTGGCGCGGTATCGGAACTTGCGGAGCACCAACAGCAGGGTGGTAGGGGTCGGAATGTGACTTTGGGGACGGGGGACTATCTTACCGCGGGCAATGCCATTGATCCGCGGCCGATCTTGATCGTGACTGGATTGGTGCAGGAGGCCCGCATCGCGGCCGGCCCCGGCATGGCTGTCATCTGCTCATCCAGCAGCCCGACCCAGTTGCGGGCGCTTTTGACCGTGGTGGATCCCGAGACGATTCGCGGCGTGATCTCGTTCGGCGTGGCCGGCGGGCTCGACCCGAGCCTGCGCTCCGGCGACGTCGTGCTGGCGACCGAAGTGCTGTCCGGCGACACCCGCTGGGCCGCCGGCCTCTCGCTCGGCGACGACCTCATCGACCGCCTGACCTCGGGCCGCCGCCGCGTGGTGCGCGGCAGCCTCGCCGGTGCCGAGGAAGTGGTCACCAAGCGCGCCTGCAAGGCCGCGCTGCACTCCGAGACCGGCGCCTCCGCCGTCGACATGGAAAGCCACATCGCGGCCGCCTACGCCGCCGAGGCCGGGCTGCCCTTTGCCGCGGTCCGCGTCATCAGCGACCCCGCCCACCGCGCGCTGCCGGCGCTCGCCCGCGCCGCCATCAAGCCGAATGGCCAGATCGACCTCGCTGCCGTGCTTCGCGGCATCGTCCGCAATCCGGCGACGCTGCATGCCCTGGTCTCGACCGGTATCGACTTCAACCGCGCGCTGCGGAGCTTGCGCGGCTGCCGCGACTATCTGATCGGCACCGAGCTGATCGAGAGCGAGGCGTTGGTGTCGAAGGCGGCGTGAGTGGCGTCGGAGGGTGAGATAAGGAAAAGGCCCGGTCGCGCGACCGGGCCTTTTTCGTTGAAGCGAAGCAGGTCCTAGGATTGGCGGAGCGCTTTCGAAACCGCCCCGTCGGGCGAGCCGATGGTGTGATGGGCAGACAGAAGACAATCCATCGATTTGTGGTGCGGTGGTGATGGATTTGCGCGAAGAGTTCACCCGTCCTGTCTATCGTATTCCAGTGCGCTCAATTCACGGTGGCCTACTTGGGAATCATGATGCCGGTTAGTCTATCTTGGTCTTAGGTCACCCGCGCTTCAAGCACCGGCAGTCATACGAGCGAAACTCCCGAGGGTCGTTAGAGGCATGCGCTCATAGACGCAAAGAGGGCGCTCATAGGTGCTTTTTCTTCTACAACTGACAGTTAATATCTTTTCAGGTTCAATTCTCAATAGCAGAATAAGTGTGGGGCCAAGGTAGGGAATCACCGGGTGCGCCCTTGTGGGGAGGCAAATGGCCGGTTCGACATTTAAGACCAATCCGTTTGAACTGAACAAGCTTCTTGAGGAGTGTGCCGAGGGCATTATTCAACTGCCCGATTTTCAGCGTAGCTGGGTTTGGGACGAAGACCGCATCAAAAGCCTCATCGCATCCGTCTCGCGAGCCTTTCCGGTCGGCGCGTTGATGTCTCTGGAGACTGGCGGGCCGGTAAACTTCAAACCGCGGCCCATTGAAGGGGCGCCTCCAGAAGCCAAGAAAACAGCTCCTCAGTCGTTGTTGCTCGATGGGCAGCAGCGAATGACTTCGCTCTATCAGGTGACCTTGCGCAACAAGGTTGTTGAAACCGAAACGCCCAAAAAGAAAAGGGTCAAGCGTTGGTTTTACATTGATATCCGAAAGGCTCTCGATCCATCTGTAGACCGGGAAGAGGCCATCATCGGTGTTCCCGAGGACAAAATCATCCGCAAGGATTTTGGCCGGACAGTCGAGTTGGATCTCTCAACGCCCGCCGCTGAATTCGCCCTGTTGATGTATCCCCTCACACAAGTCTTTGATTGGGATAGGTGGCAAGATGGATTTGATGCGCACTGGCGCGGAGATCAGAACGAAGTCGTTCGCGAAGAATTTCGTGCCTTCAAGAGACAGATTCTTGAGAACTTCAAGCGATATCAAGTCCCCGTAATTGCACTCGACCGCTCGACTTCGAAGGAGGCGGTCTGCGTCGTCTTCGAAAAGGTGAATACTGGTGGCAAGGCGCTCGATGCCTTCGAACTCGTTACGGCCATGTATGCCGCGTCAGGACACGAACTGCGGAAAGACTGGTATGGCGACGAACAGACACCCGGCCGCCTGCAGCGTTTTTCTGAGACGCTACGCGCGCCTGGCGCAACAACTAGCATTATCGCCGGCGTCTCAAACACCGACTTCTTGCAAGCCATTTCCCTTTTTTACACGCGCGATTGCCGACGCATTGCCGAAGCCGCGGGCAAGCAGGGCAGGGAGTTGCCAGCTGTATCCGCCAATCGCCAAGCCCTCCTGAATTTGCCGCTGGCCGAATACAAAAAGTATGAAGCTCAGGTAGAGCGCGGCTTTATTCAAGCCGCCAAATTCCTCCTTATGCTGCACATCTACCGGATATTTGATCTTCCCTATCAGTCTCAGGTAGTGCCGCTTGCCGCGATCTTGGCCGATATTGGTGATAGTTGGGAGCATGACGCCACCCGCGCAAAAATCGAGCGCTGGTACTGGAATGGCGTGTTTGGTGAGCTTTACGGATCCGCTGTAGAGTCCCGCATTGCCAAGGATTTCTTGGAGGTGCCGGTCTGGCTAAAGGGCGGCCCGGAACCATCGACCGTGAGCGAAACACTGTTTCGCGCCGATCGCCTCAAATCAATGCGTATGCGATTGTCCGCAGCTTACAAGGGCATGAACGCGCTGCTTATGAAGGTGGGCGCCCAGGATTTTCGCTCAGGTCAAAAATTCGATCACACAGTTTTCTTCGGCGAGAATGTCGACATCCATCACATCTTTCCGCAAGATTGGTGCAAAAAACAAGGCCTTAAACCCAAGGTCTATGACTCGATTATAAATAAGACGCCGCTTTCGTCCCGTACAAATATCATCATTGGGGGCGTGGCTCCGTCGGAGTATCTTGCAAAGCTAGAGAAGGGCGGCCGTATTACGCCGCCCATTGATGCTCGCAATCTCGATAGATATCTCCAGACGCATCTGATCGATCCCGTGCTACTGCGGGCTGATCGCTTCGACGAATTCTTAGCGGACCGGCAAAGACGATTGCTTTCTCTTATTGAGCAGGCCACAGGGAAAGAAGCCTATTCCGGAACAGAAGCCGAGGAAGGCGAAGACGTTGATGTAAATGAGGACAATCTCGAAGCCGAATATACGGTGGCCATTGGGTAGAAGTGTTGTCATTCCGGACGTGACGTGACGTTGCCGTGGCAGCGCTGGACTGCACCCCTCCGTAGGATCGGGTTAAGTCTTTGTGAAACAACCCATTGCCTCCCGCTCTCTGAAGCCGTGGCAGCGTCGATTGGGAGCTGTTTGTGTGTCTCGTGAAACGCCGCGCTGAGTAGCGCGGCATGATCCGCCAGTACGATAGCTTCGCCCAACGCGGAAGGTTTCGCAGGAGGTCAACCCATTCTATAGCTTAATCAGCGTCACTTGTCGGATTACGGGTGACCGTCCGTTTATTTGCCGTGGAATCAAGGCTGACGCCGCGCTCGACCGCTGCTCGAAGCGATGCTTGGTCCCGGCGGCGCTCCCGCTGAGAGGCAAAGTAGGACGGCTTCACTTTGCCGCGCACCTCGATCTCGTCGGACGACAGGGGCGCCAAGCGGCTGGTCAAAACGACCCGTCGGGCAAAACACCCCAACACCCGTCAACCCCTCGCTGCAAAAATATTCCACTTTCCCGAATTTCGGATTTATGGCATAGAGCGCTCATCCCGGCCCTGCCAGAGGGGCGCTTCGCGATCGTCACGAGATGCGGGTCGGGGTGCGGTGGACGCGGCAGCGCCGGCGCGAACGCGATGACAGGGACGGGTGACCGTTGAGTCATGCGCGACGCGCTACGACACGGCGCCGTCAAAGCGGCCAGGCAGGACTTCGGGGGCGAGCACACGCGAGCCTCCGATGCTTTCGGCAGGGCCGTCCGCGGACGGAGAAGTCGTGTGGTCCCGACGCCCGGGGTTCTGGCGTCAAGGCTCGCGGTGATGTGGCCGCCAACCGGCGGCACATCGACCATCCGTGAGACGACGGGGGCAATAGTGCAACGCTCCCCGAGGAGAGCACGAAGGACACCGTTAAAACCATCCGCGCAGGGAAGGCCGGGCGACCGG